>JACPFR010000049.1 GCA_016182905.1 Elusimicrobiota bacterium | reverse complement strand
CTTCGCCATGCGGTCCTCGAGGACGAAGCTCGCGTGGGTCGGGTAGCCGAGCAGGCGCGCGGCCTTCAGGCGCAGGGCGAGGACCTCCTTGAGCACCGGCAGGTTCTGGCGCGTGGCGCGGTCGTTGAACTTGCCCTCCATGACGCGGCGCGCGGCCGGGTTCGTGGAGTTCTCCATGAACGGGAAGTAGTCGGGGTAGTCGAGACCCACCTTGTATTTGCCGTCGACCTTCTCGAGGCGCGCGACGAAGTCCTCGGGCAGGCCGTCGAGCTCGGACAGGTCGAACAAGGCGAAGTCCTTGTACTCGTTGATGTTCTTGCCGAACGTCGCCTCGAGCTCGACGAGCTTCTTGCGCAGGTCGACGACCTCCTGGCGCTTCTCCTTCGGCAGCTCGAGGCCGGAGCGCTTGAAGTCGAGCAGCTCCTTGTCGACGAGGCGCTTGGACTCGCCGGTCAGGGTCTCGCCCTTGCCCGCGTACTCCTTCAGGGCTCGGTATAGGTCCTCGCGGGAGTACATGTCGACGGAGAATTGTCCGAGCAGAGTCTCGCACTCGTTGCCCGCCTCGCGCGTCGCCGAGGAGACCGAGACGTACTTGAGGAAGGTGTCGGACGCGGTCTGGTCGGACAGGTCCGCGCCGATCTGGTCGAGGGCCCAGGGAGTGTTGTCGAACGTGCGGACGCTCGCGGGCATGCGCGCGACGGCCTCGAGCGCCGACTCGGCGCGCTTCTTGGCCCCGCGGCAGTCGTCCAGCAGCTCCTGCGGCTGCGGCGCGTAGCGCAAGGTCGGGGCGGGCACGAACGGCGCGGCCGCCGACGCGACGGACGACAGGACGACGAGCAGTAGGAGCTGTTTCATAGTGGCTTGATGATACAAAAATGGAAAATGGTGTCAGGCCTGTCGATGTTGCATAAAGTTATGCAACATCGACAGGCCTGACACCGGTCGTTATTCGCGGATGACGAGCTCGCCGGCGGAGGTGCGGGTCAAGGTCAGCTTGAGGCCGCCGAGATCGACGGCCGCGGGCGTGTCGAGGGGGAGCTTGGACTCGTTGAGGGGCCAGGCCTTCGAGGAGAGGCCGTCCTCCTTGGTGAACAGGAAGCTGTTCGTGTTCGCGAAGCCGGAGCCGTCGGGGAGGACGTCGGCGTCGTAGGAGAGCAAGAGCTCGACCCCCTTGGCCTTGAAGACGAAGGATTTGGCCTTGATCGCGTCGAGCAGGGCGCCGGTCTTCATGTCGTGGGCGGGGCCGGCGGTGCCCTGGACCGGGGTCATCTTCAGCGTGCTGCCGCGCACGGGGCTGAAGATGTTCACGATGACCTTGAAGTTGTACACGGTCTTGGCGTCGACGCGCGCGTTGATCCCCTCGCCGCGCAGGCGGTTCATGTCGCCCAGCGGGGCGAGCGAGGTCGCCTTCGCGTCCGAGAAGGTGAAGTGCTTGTTCGCGAACGAGGCGTCGGAGGCGATGCCGAGGTCGAGCGTGCGCGCGCCGAACTGGCGCGCGACGACGCGGCGGTTGGCGGACTTCAGCTTGGACAGGGTGACCGCGCCCACGACGGCGCCGGGAGCGCGCGAGGGGGCGAGGAGCATGGGCTGCAGCGGCTGCTGCAGGACCGGCTCGAGCGGCTCCTGAAGGTCGGGGTTGATGGCCTCCGGGAAAGCCTGGATGAGCGCGGTGTCGGCCGAGAATCGCAGGGCCTCGAGCGACCGCGCCGAGGCCGGGGACGCCAGGACCGCCGCCGCGAGGAGCGCGTGAAGGGTCTTCATCGGGCGGTGATCCCCGCCGCGTCCTTGGCGGCGCGATAAGGATCGTCGGACAGGTCGATGAGGTAGAGGGCGGGGCGGATGTTCGCCTGGAGCACCCGCTGCACGACGCCCGCGCCGGGGTAGAAGCCGCCGTCCCACATGGACTTCGGCGTCAGCTCGAAGGTGAAGGCGAAGATACCCTTCTCGCCCCAGGCCCAATCGCAAGTATCCCCAGTCGCGACGTACAGGTCGCTCGACTGCTCGGGGGTGTAGCCGGTCATCTTGGCCATCTCGCCGGCCATGTTCTTGAACGCCGCCAGCGCCTTCTTATCGGGGATCTGCTCGTCGGAGCCGCCCCATGGGTAGAGGATCAGCTCGGAGAAGGTGTGGTAGGACAGCATGACCTTGAGGTTCGGGCGGGCCTCGACGAACGCCTTCACGGCCCTGCTCTCGGGCTCCGAGAACGCGGACGGGCCGCGGTATGTGTCGTCGTCGGGGTTCGGGGAGGCCCCGCCGCCGCCCCAGCCCCAGGCGTAGTTGCGGTTGAGGTCCACGCCGGTCGAGCCGTCGGCGTTCTTCGCCATGTTCTTGCGGTGCATGTGGTACTTGCCGCCCTCGATGTCGTACTCGACGCCGTCGGGGTTGACCATGGGGATGAAGTAGACGTCGCGGGTGTCGAGCAGGCGCGCGATCTCCGCGTCGGCGCGGTTGTCGACGAGGTGCTTGGCGATCAGGAGAGGGACCTCGGTCGAGAGGTGCTCGCGCGCGTGGTGCGTGCCCATGAAGACGATGCCGGGCTTCTTGCTGCGCTGCGTCCCCGTGGCGCCCTTGGTCAGGCGCACGGCCCACAGGTCGCGGCCGCGGGTGGACTTGCCGATCGAGATCACCGAGGCCACGTCCGGCGCGCGCGCGGCCAGCGAGCGCATGTCCGCCTCGAGTTCCTTATAGTTGTGGTAGACCGCGTCCTTCTCGGGGAAGTCGAGGGCGCCGAAGCGCTGGCGCAGCGTGACCGTCGTGCGGACCTTGAGGCCGGCGGCCTTGGCGCGCTCGAGGGCCTTGGGCGTGGCGAAGCCGGCGGCCGAGCCGGGCTTGATCTCCTCGACGCTGACGCCGGCGTCGACCGCGGCCTGACGCTCGGCCTTGCCCGGGGCCTCGAGCTCGACCCAGACGCGGGAGTCGGCCTCTCCGATGGCGGAGGCGGGAGCCTTGACCGTCACGACGGTCGGCGCCTTGGCGCCTTTCCCGTCGAACGGGTCGGGCAGGGCGAGGGCGCTTCCGGCGCACAGCACGAGCATGGCGGCGAGTGTTCTCATCGGGGGCTCCAATCGGGACAGCCCCCATTATAAGCGCGGCCCGGAAAGCGAGTCAAGCTAAAAAAGGACTAAAGGCCTAGTTTCTTTTGGGCCCTTCGGCCCGGCGCTTCTTATCCCAGCGGATGGCCTTGTCGTCCTTCGGCACCGAGACGAGCAGGAAGGGGGCCGTGGCCCCGTCCGCGACGGTCTCGCCCTGGCCGGGGCCTTCCTCGTACCAACGGACGAGGTAGCGCGTCGCCTCGACCTCGATGCCGATCAGCTTGGCGCGGTAGCCCGAGGTCGGGCGCGGGCCGACGAACACGGCCGCGACGCGGGTCTTCGAGAAATCGACGTCCGGCGGGGTCTCGCGCGAGAGGCGCCCCCACAGCTCGGCCCAGGCCGCGGCGTTCTCGACGACGCGCTCGCCGGTCTCGACGGCCCCGCCGTAGGCGCCGCTCCACACCCCGGGGCCGTCCTCGACGGCGCCGAGGATGCCGCCGGACTCGCGGCCCTTGATGATGGCGGCCGTCGAGCCGGGCAGGGCCACGGTCTTGTCGCGCTGGGCGTCGATGCCGCGGCGCATGCGCGTGAACTCCTCGCGCATCTCCTTGAGCTGGGCCATGCGCTCCTTCTTCTCCACCTCGGACAGCGGCGGCGGGGGGCCGCGGCGCTCCGCCTCTCCTTGGCCCTCCTCGATGTGCTTGCTGATGTGCTGGATGCCCAGGTCGGAGGTCTCCCGGGTCAGGTTGGCGGCCTGCATCTCGTTGGTGAAGCCGGTCGTGGCCGAGTCGAGCGGGGTCGCGATCAGCGACGAGGACGGCTCGGGCGGGGCGAGGTCCGGCGTCTCGGCGGGGGCCGGGGCGGGCGCGCGCTTGCACGCGGCGCCGAGCAGCAGCGCCGCGGCCAACGTCAGGAGGCTATTTGACCTTGGGGCCGCCAAATTTCAGCTTGCGCCGCCGCGCCACGAAGGACGGGACGAATTGCTCGGTGCCGGCGCCCAGGCGCGCGATCTCGCGCACCATCGAGGAGGCCAGGTAGGTGTACTGGTCGTCGGGCATCAGGAAGACGGTCTCGACGTCCTTGTTGAGGCGGCGGTTGAAGGAGGCGAGCTGGAACTCGTAGTCCATGTCGGAGACGACGCGCAGGCCGCGGATGAGGACGCGCGCCTTCTTGTGCTTCATGTAGTCGACGAGCAGTCCCGAGATGGTGTCGCAGTCCACGTTGGGGAGGTTGCGGATGGACTCCTCGACCATCTCGATGCGCTCGGAGACGGAGAACGTGTTCCGCTTGGACGCGTTGTTCGACACGGCGACGATGACGTGGTCGAATATCTTGGAGGCGCGCTGGATGATGTCGAGATGCCCGCGCGTGAGGGGATCGAAACTTCCGGGATAGACCGCGATTCGGCTCATCCCGGCAGTATAACGGCCCGGGGCCCCCCTGTCAACGTACCCCCTGGCGCGGAGGAAAAAGGGGGGCTACACTCGGGGCATGGCCCCGAAACCCCTCCGGGGAGCCCTGGCCTTCCTCTTATCCGCCCTGCTGGCGCGTCCCGCGCTCGCGGTGGACGTCAATCTGCCCAAATCGGGCAATACCGGCACGGGCCAAGGCGGCCAGGCCGGCACCGTCGGCGGCCCCGCGGCGGGCCCCGGCGGCGTGTCGGCCGTGCCGGCCTTGGGCCTCGGCCTCGCGCCCACGCTCGGCGCCGCGGCGCCCGCGCCTCTGGCCGCGCCGTTGGCCGCGCCCGCGGCCGCGGCGGCCAAGCCGAGCGAGCTCAATCCTCCGGCGGGTTATATCGGCCACGACCCGTCCAAGCCGGCGTCGTGGGCCGACCCCGACGACCCCGCCGCCTCGCTCGCGCCGCAGGCGGCGCCCGCCAAGGCCGCGACCCCGATGAAGACGTTCGTCGCCAAGCCCCTGCCGCCGGCGATCGACTCCCCCGCCCACTCTCCCGCGTCGGCCGGCGAGCTCGAGGGGAAGCTCGTCGGCGGGGCGAAGGCGTCGGCCGCCGACCTCAAGAGACTCTACGACGGCGCCGAGGACGAGGCCGGCGGCGAGGCGGCCGGGATGCTCGCCGCGGCCGCTCCCGCGGCCTCGGGGAAGCCCTCGGGCCTGGCTCCGGCGGAAAAGGGCGCGGCGAAGGCCGCCTTCAAGATGGCGCCGCCCGCTCCGAAAGGCGGGACGGCGAAGAACTGGCTCAAAGGCGCCTGGGGCTCGGTCGCCGAGGCGGCGTCCGAGGCGTGGGGGGACGTCAAGTCGGCGTTCGTCAAGAGCGAGCCGGAGCCCGAGGCGGCTACGCTCACGGTCCTGCCGCCGAAGACGGCGCCCTGGCTCAAGACCTTGCCCGGCGACAAGCTCCTCGTCCGCACCGGGCGCGGCGCGCGCTTCGAGGCCCTCGGCTACCGGATGCTGTACGCCCCGCCCGCCGCCGCGGGGCTGACGGTGACGAAGTCCGCCGACGAGGCGGTCAGCGTCCGCCTCGAGCGCGGGCAGGACGCGGAGGAGACCAAGGCCCTGCGCGCGCGCTTCGCGAGCTTCAACTCCCTCATCGAGGCGAACTTCGCCGCGCTCGAGCTGATCGCGCAGAGCTCGTCGAAGATGACGGTCAAGACCGCGCGCGCGGTGCACGCGCACGTGACGGCGATGGCCGAGGCCTACGCGGCGCTCGGCGAGGGCGACGACGCGCGCGCCGCGGACGCCCTCGGCGTCAAGCTCGAGGTCCGGCGCCTCGGCGCCCAGATCGAGGCGGCGGTGCGCGGCCTCTCCGATTCCGACCTCCTGCCGCCCGCCGCGGTCGCGCTGGTGATGCCGATCGACAAGCGCGCGCTGCACAAGTACCTCAACTACCTCCACCAGCAGGCGCTCGAGGCCGTCGGCAAGTCCAACACCGCCTCGCCGGCGAACCTGACCGTGCGCCTGGGCTCGTGGGCCGACGAGAAGTCCGTCTCCCTCGTCGACCTCTCCGAGCACCCGCTGGTCAAGGACGGCCGCGTCGTCTCGCCCGGCTTCAAGGCCCTGCTCGCGGCGATGACGCGCTCCAAGGACACGCCGAAGGGCTCGCTGATCATGCAGGACCACCAGTTCTGGGGCCACTTCAAGCTCGGCGCGCACTCCGCCGAGATCTACGCGAGCTTCCTGCAGCCCGACGAGGGCGGCATGATCCGCGTGCGCTACCAGGAGTGGGGCACCGGCTACGACAACCAGACCCGGCTCTATTACGTCGGGAGGCTGCTTCATAAAGCCGGCTTCCATGTCGACCAGAAGAACGGCTTCCTGACCGCGGTGATCGACAAGGACCACGCCTCGCAGACCGTCGACGAGATGACCGACACCTTCGCCCTCGTCGTGCAGGCCCTGCACGCGACGGTCGGCGTGGACTTCGCCCTGCCGATGCTCGTGCAGGGCGCCAAGACGAGCGAGGAGGTCGGCGCGCGCATCGACGACTGGGTGGACACGGTGCTCGGCGAAGGGACCCTGCCGTTCTACGTGCACGACGACCACAACGCGATGGTCGAGGGCTGGAAGAAGTACGAGACCGAGAAGCGCCCGCGCGCGATCCTGCGCGCCGCGCTCGACAAGAACCTCGCGGCCCTGGGGCTGCCGGCCATACCCGCCGAGGAGCGCCTCGGCCAGCGCACGATCGACCGCTTCGTCAACGAGCCCATCGAGGCCGCCATCGCCCGGGGACAGCTGCGCCTGGGCGTCGACGGGCGCCTCGTGCGCAACTCCGGGTACGACCCCCTCGGCCGGCTCGCCGACGATTTCGACGCCGGCGGCGTCGCCGGGGCGCGCATGGCGGAGGTCGTCTCCTCGCTCGACCCGTCGCTGTTTCAATACGAGACGATCGGCTCGCTCGGCGCGCTGACGGTCGAGCGGGCCCAGCGCCGCCTCGACCCGAACGGCTGGGTGACGGTGTACGCCCTGCGCGACCCGAAGGGCGGCCAGATCGGCCTGGCGCGCGCCGAGGTGCACACGCTCGAGCCGGGAGAGCGGCCGCGCGGCGTCACGCCCGACGCCCTGTTCGACGCGCTCCGGGCCCAGGGCCATCCCGTCGCGAAGTTCAAGCCTTCCGACAGCCCTCCCGGCACCGGTCATTTCCTGCGGCTGCTGCGCGCGCCGGCGCCTTCGCGCTCGACCTTCGGACGCAGCTTCCAGGGCATGGCGGCGAGCCCGGGTCACGGGCGGACCTTGCTCGCGCGCGTGACCTACGACAAGGCGAAGGCGGCCGCGGGCGGCTTCATCTTCGTGGCCCCCTACACCACGCCCGACGACCTCGACGCGATCCGCGCCTCGAAGGCGGTGATCACGACCTCGGGCGGCCTGCTCAGCCACGCCGCGATCACGACGCGCGAGATGGGCATACCGGCCGCGATCCTGCCCGGCGTCGATTGGAAGGACGGCGCGGCGTCCTTGAGCACCTTCGACCTCGGCGCCCCGGTCCGCGCCGGCGAGCTGATCGCCCGTCCGGCCAGGCCCGCGCCCGCCGTCGCCCTGCTCGAGGGCGAGGTGGTGCGCCTGGACCCCGCGACCGGCGTCGTCGAGGTGTTCCCGCCGGGGGCCAGCGCCGCCCTGCTCGACGCCGCCGGCGTCCTCGAGCGCTTCGACGCCTCGGGGGACTCCGCTCCGCTGGCGCAGTGGCTGCGCCACCGCCAGGCCGCGCAGGCCCTGCAGCACGAGCAGAAGGCGGTCCTGATCCGCGAGGTCCTCTCCGGCCTGTTCTCCCGCGCGCTCGTCGACCCGCGCGCGGTCAAGGCGCTGGCCCACGCGCTGTCCGTCATCCCCGGCCCGGAGGACGTCGTCGGCAGGCTCGCGCAGGCCACGCTCGAGGCGCGCTTCTCCGCCGAGCTCGCCGACGCCGGCGCGGACCTCAAGGAGCGCCGCGAGATCGTCGCCGAGTCGCTGTCCACCGAGTCCGTCGAGCGCGTCTGGCGCGAGGCCGAGGCCCGCGCGCGCGGCCTGCGCGCCGTCGCCGTCGAGCTCGGCCGCCCGAAGTCCGAGCTCGCCGCCCACGAGATCGCGCTCGCCGGGTTGAAGGGGGAGGCCAAGGAGCGCCACGAGCGCCTGCTCGCCGAGGAGATGAGCGAGCTGCAGACCCACGCGCGCCTGTTCCCGGCCGCCACCGTCGAGGCCCTGCCGCGCATCAAGTCCGCCATCGCCAAGGCCCGCCGCCGCGGCATGAGCCCCGACATGATCCGCAAATGGGAGGACCAGGCCAGGCGCCTGGAGGCCTCGCGCCGCGCCGACATGGAGTCCTCCGCTCCCGCCGTGCTTCCGCTGGCCGCCATCCTCGACGTCGACGTGCCCTGGGTCGGCGGCAAGGCGGCCAAGCTCGGCGAGATCGCCTCCGTCGTGCGCGCCGCCGGCGGCGAGGTCCCGCCCGGCATCGCGCTCACCGTCCACGCCTACCGCCGCTTCCTAAAGGAATCCGGCATCGCCGAGCGCCTCGAGGCCCTGGGCTCCGACGCGCGCCTGACGCCCGAGCAGCGCTCGGAGCGGGCGCGCAGGCTCATCCTCGGCGCGTCGCTCTCCGCCCAGTCCGGCGTGGGCAAGGAGATCCTCGAGGGCCTCGCCGCCCAGCGCCTGGGCAAGGTCTTCCTCGCCGTGCGCTCCTCGGCCGTCGACGAGGACGGCGCCGAGGCCGCCTTCGCCGGCGCCGGCGACACGCACCTCTACGTCGATCCCGCCGAGCTGCTCGAGCACGTCAAGGACGTGTGGGCCTCCCTGTGGAACCCCCGCGCCCTGCTCTACCGCGAGACGCGCGGGCTGTCGACGGCCAACCTCGCCCAGGCGGTCGTCGTCCAGGCGATGGTCGACTCCGTCGTCTCCGGCGTGGCCTTCACGCAGGACCCGGTCTCCGGCAGCTCGGGGCGCGTCATCGTCAACGGCGCCTTCGGCCTGGGCGAGGGCGTCGTCTCCGGCCGCGTGGCGCCCGACCAGTACGTTCTCTCCAAGAAGACCGGCCTCGAGATCCTGCCCCCGATGGTCGCCGACAAGAAGCTCGCGGTCGTGCGCGGCAAGACCGGCAAGGGCACCGCCGAGGAGAAGATGCCCCCCGAGTGGCGCCGCCGCCGCTCGATGACTCCGGAGAAGCTCAAGCTGCTCTCCGACGTGTCGGTGGCGCTCGAGCGCCACTTCGGCTACGCCCTCGACATCGAGTTCGGCTTCGACGAGGACAACAGGCTCTACATCCTGCAGTCGCGCTCGGTGACGAGCAACGGCGCGGAGAAGCAGGCGCCCGTGCCCGCGCCGCCGCAGGGCTCGGAGATGAAGCCGGCGCAGGCGCCCAAGCCCAAGCGCCTGATGTTCGTCTGCACCGGCAACACCTGCCGCTCGCCGATGGCCGCGCACCTGGCGCGCGAGAAGCTCTCCCGCCGCGGGCGCCCCGACATCGAGGTCGTCTCCCGCGGCCTCTCGGTCGCCGCGGCCGGCGAGGGCATGAACGCCAAGGCGCAGGCCACGCTCGAAGCGCAAGGCGTGGACGCCTCCGGCCACCGCGCCCAGACGCTGACCGCCGCCGACGTCGCCGGGACCAACCTCATCCTCACCATGACCGCCGCGCAGGCGCAGGCGGTTCTCGCCCGCCATCCCGAGGCCAAGGGCAAGGTGTTCTCGCTCGCGGAATACGCCCAGCGCGGCGGCGACATCGCCGACCCCTACGGCGGCGACGAGGCCGCGTACCTGGCCGCGGCGACGGAGATCGGCGACGCGCTCGACGCCTTCGTGGAGCGCATACCCGCGGGCGCGGCGAAGGAGCCGGCGAAGCCCTAGGGCGTCTTCTTGACGAGCGAGAAGCTCAGCGGCTCGCCTTCGTCGTTGTCGACGACCTTCACGAGCCCCACGCCCGGCGCGTAGAAGCGCTCGCCGGAGCCGCCGTCGCCCTCGGCGATGAGGTAGGCCACGCGCAGGCAGCCCGTGAACTTCCCGGCCGGCGTCTCGACGGCCGCGTCGAGCGACTCGATCCAGTTCCGGCGCGGAGAGCTGACCCACTCGGTGCCGACCTTGACCGGGGCGTTGAACTCGATGTCCGTCCCCGCGCGCACGCCGGCGGCGTCGCAGGTCACGGTCACCTCGGCGACGACCTCCGGCTCCTTGGGGAGCTTGACGGTGCGGCGGACCTTGGCGGTCGTGACGCCGCCTTTGGTCTCGACGTCGAGGACCTCGACGACGTAGGTGCCGGCTCCGGAGGAGTTCTCCGTCGCGTACTCGCGCACGGCGCCTTTGACGAGGGGGAAGTAGTCGGGCACGGGAAAAGTATAGCGAACTGTTTCCGGAAACAGTCAGCGCGCGCGGCGCAGGGCGTCGACGGCCTTCTCGATCCGAGCCAGCGAGACCGCGGGGTCGGGGCGTCCCTCTTTGGGGGAGAACCGCGGGTCGCGCAGCGCGCCCGCGATCACGGCCTCGAGCGCGGGGATCGCCTCGACGCGCTTGAAGAGGACCATCGCCTCGGCGGCCGCGGCCAGCACCTCGGCGTCGGGATGATCCGACAGGCGCGCCAGCGCCGGCCCGGCGTCGGGGCCGAGGACCGCGGCGAGGCGGACGAGGGGGATCATCGTGTCCCAGCGCTCGCTCTCGGAGCGCAGGGCCTCGGCGACGACGGGCAAGGTCTCGGGGGCGAGCCAGTCGGCGACCTCCGCGCGGCGCGCGTCGAGCGCCTTGATCGCGGCGGCGCGCGCGTCGCCGCGGGCGGGGAACCAGCTGATGAGTTCGAGCAAGGCCAGGCCGGAGACGGCGCCGCGGGAGCGGCCCAGCGCGCCGAGCGCGGCGGCGACCACGGGGAGGTCCTTCGGGCCGGGGCGCGGGCCGGACGAGCGCGCCAGGCGAACGAGCGCCGCGGGCTCGCGGCAGCCGTAGCGGCCGAGCGACATCAAGACGTCGTCGAGCACCTCGCGCGGCAGCTCCTTCTGCGCGAGCGCCGCGCACAGCGTCCTGCTCACGGCGGCGTCCGGCGCGCCCTGGCCGGGGAGGCTTTGCGCGGCGAGCGCGCGCACCGTCAGGTCCTGCTCCGGGTTCAGGAGGATGTCCTCGAGCGGAGGGAAGGCGGCGGGATCTCGGATCAACGCGAGGAAGGAGACGGCGAACAGGCGTACCTTAGCCGGGCGCTTGAGGTCGGCGACGGCGGCGGCCAAGGCGGGCGCCGCTTTCCAGCCCAGCGGCTTGATGTCCTTGTAGAGGTCTTCGGCCTGACGATCCAGGTCGCGCCGCTCCCAGGCGTCTTTTCCCTTCTGCGCCGCGACCAGCTTCTCGGCGCGGGCCATGGTCCGGGCGACGACGGCTTGCGGCGTCCGGGCGGAGGCATTCAGCGCGAGCGCGAGCCCGAGCGCCGCGATCATGAGGCGGCGGCGGCCTCGCTTTGGCCGACGGAGAAGTAGCGCGCCTTCGGGTGGTGGAAGACGAGGGCGGAGACGGTGGCCTCGGGCTCCATCATGAAGCCCTCGGTGAGCTGGACCCCGCAGTTGGTCTCGGGGTCGAGGAGCTTGAAGAGGATGGCCTGGTCCTCGAGGTTCGGGCAGGCGGGGTAGCCGAAGCTGACGCGGATGCCGCGGTACTTGCCCTGGAACTTCTCGCGGATGCTCTGGCCGGCGGGATCGCCGATGCCCCACATGCGGCGGATCCGCTCGTGGAGCAGCTCGGCGAAGCCCTCGGCGGCCTCGATGGCGATCGACTGCAGGGCGTGGCTCTTGAGGTACTCGCCCTCGTCCCGGTATTTGTCGGACAGCTCGCGGATGCCGGCGCCGCAGGTGACGACGAACATCGCCGCGTAGTCTCGCCCGTCGCCGCCCGCGGGCTTGATGAAGTCGGCCAGGCACAGGCGGTCGCCGGCGGGCTGGCGCGGGAAGTCGAAGCCGTCTAAAGGAGAAATCGCCGAAGGCGATTCGAAGAGGTTCATGCGGTCGCCCGCGGCCTCGACGGCGAAGAACTTGAACACGGCCCTGGGCTTGATGAGGCCCCTGGCCATGATCTCGTCCTGCAGCGCCTGGACTCTTTTATGAAGCTCGACGGCCTTCGGGTTCTTGTCCTTGAGGTGCTGCTCGAGGTTCCCGCGCAGGCCGAGATGCTTGCCGTACAGCATGATCGGATTGATGTATCGGAATATCTCGTCGACGGGGAAGTCGGAGAGCGCGTGGAGCTTGAGGTCGGGCGGGACGGGCGGCGTCTCGTGGACGATCTCGATCCTGGGCGCCGCGGGGCCCGCGACCTCGGCGGCGGCGGGGGCGATCGTCTCGGCGCGCAGGTATTCCTGGATCTCCTTGTTCTTGGCGAGAAGCGCCTCTTTCTTTTCGCCGAAGTAGTCGTTGGCGAGCGAGAGACCCGTCATCGCGTCCTTGGCGTAGAAAACGGGGCCGTCGTAAGAGGGCGCGATGCGCTTGGCCGCGAAGCGCGGGGAGAGCGCCGCGCCGCCGACGAGGATGGGAAGGCGTATCCCGGCCGCCGTCAGGTCGTCGGCGGTGACGACCATCATCTGCGCGGACTTGACGAGAAGACCGGAGAGGCCGATGGCGTCGGGTGAATGTTTCTTCACGGCTTCGAGCAGCTGCTCGGGGGCGACCTTGATGCCCAGATCCACGACCTTATACCCGTTGTTCTTAAGAATGATGTGCACGAGGTTCTTGCCGATGTCGTGCACGTCGCCCTTCACGGTGGCGAGCAGGATGGTCGCGCGCGTGGCGGAATCGGCGACGGTCATGTGCGGCTCGAGGTGGGCGACGGCGGCCTTCATCACCTCGGCCGACTGCAGGACCTCGGCGACGATCATCGTGTTGGCGCCGAACAGGCGGCCGACCTCGTCCATGCCCTTCATCAGCGGGCCGTTGATGATCTCGAGGGGCTTCAGCGTCTTGAGCAGCTCGTCGAGGTCGGCCTTCAGTCCCTCCTGGGAGCCCTCGACGACGTTCTTCGGCACGCGCTCGCCGATGGGGAGCAGGAGGCGCTGCGAGGGGCTCTTCTCGACGGTCTTGATCAGGCGAAAATGCTCGGAGAAGGCCGCGACGGCGTCGAAGCCGGCGGGATGCTTGGGGTCGCCGGGGCCGGTCCAGGACAACACGTCCCAGGCGAGCTTCTTCTCGACGTCAGGGATCTGGGAGTACCGGGCGAGCTTCTCGGCGTTGACGATGGCGAGGTCGAGACCCGCCTCGACGCAGTGATGCAGGAAAACGGAATTGAGGACCTCGCGGCCGGCGGCCGGAAGACCGAAGGACACGTTGGAGATGCCCAAGACGGTCTTGCATCGCGGCATGGCCGCCTTGATCAGCTTGATGCCCTCGATCGTCTCGACCGCGGAGCCCCAGTAGTTCTTGTCGCCGGTGCCGGCGGGGAAGACGAGGGGGTCGAAGATGATGTCCTCGGGCGCGATCCCGTACTTCGTGGTGAGAAGGTCGAACGAGCGCTTGGCGATGGCGAGCTTGCGCTCCCGCGTCAGGCCCATGCCCATGACCTTGTCCTCGTCGATGGTGCCCACGACGAGGGCGGCGCCGAACCGGTGGACGAGGGGGATGACGGCCTCGAAGCGCTCCTCGCCGTCCTCGAGGTTGATCGAGTTGAGGATGCACTTGCCGGGCGCGCGCTTGAGGGCCTCCTCCATGACCTTGGCGTCGGTCGAGTCGATCATGAAGGGGACCTTCACCTTCTTGACCGCCTTCTCGAAGAACGCGATCAGGTCGTCCTTCTCGTCGCGGTCGGGGTTGGCCAGGCAGACGTCGATGACGTGGGCGCCGGCGCGGACCTGATGGCGGGCGAGCTCGGCGGCGGACTCGAGGTCGCCGGACACGATCAGCTCCTTGAACTTGCGCGACCCGATGACGTTGGTGCGCTCGCCGACGATCAGCGGGCGGCGGTCCTCGTCGAGGGAGAGCGACTCCATGCCGGACACCGAGGAGCGCCGGGGCTTGTGAGCGCGGCGGGGCGGCTTGCCCGCGACGGCCTCGGCCATCAGGCGGATGTGCTCCGGCGTCGTGCCGCAGCAGCCGCCGACCAGGTTGACCCAGCCCTCGTCGGCGAAGCGCGCGACCTTCTTGGCGACCATCGCGGGGCTCTCGTTGTAAACACCGTTCTCGTCGGGCAGGCCGGCGTTCGGGTAACAGATCGTGAAAGCCCGCGTGAGGGAAGACAGCGTGCGAAGATGATCGGTCATGAAGTCCGGGCCGGTGGCGCAGTTCATGCCGATGGCGAGGAGGTCGAAGTGGGAGACGGCGTCGGCCAAGGCGGCGATGTCCTGGCCGCCCAGCATCGTGCCCATCGTCTCGATGGAGACGGAGAGGATGACCGGGATCGAGCGATCGGCGTCGCGGAAAGCCGTTTGCACGCCGTTGATCGAGGCCTTGATGTTGATCGTGTCCTGCTGGGTCTCGAGCAGGATCAGGTCGGCGCCGCCCTCGAGCAGGCCCGCCGCCGCCTCGCGGTAGCCGGCGAGGACCTCGTCGTAGGTGATGCCGCCGGTGACCGAGATCGACTTGGTGCCGGGGCCGAGCGAGCCGGCGACGAAGCGGGGCTTGTCCTTCGTCGCGTGCTTCGCGGCGGCCGCGCGGCCGAGCTCGCAGGCCTTCTTGTTGATCTCGCGGGCCTTGTCCTGCAGGCCGTATTCAGCCAGCACGTGCCTGATCGAGCCGAAGGTGTTGGTCTCGATGACGTCCGCGCCGGCGGCGAAGTACGCCTCGTGGACGGACTGGATCACGTCGGGGCGGGTGAGGACCAGGTTCTCGTTGCAGCCCTCGAGGGCCTCGCCGCCGAAGTCGGCGGCCTTGAGGTCGCGGGCCTGGAGCATGGTGCCCATGGCGCCGTCGAGCACGAGCAGGCGGCGGTGGAGGAGCTCCCGGAGCTCGTCCTCGCGGCCGCGATCGGTGAAAAGGTGTCGTCCCTGGCTCAATGTCCCTCTTAAATCGAAAAACCACGCCGCGAGCGTGGTTTTCTGGGGCCTTTTTAGCTCCCGTTGAGGCACGGGGCAATCGGGCACAAATCCTCGCCTGCGACGAAGTCATTATAGCGCTTCGGGGCCCCCGGCGCCAGAGGGCGTCAGGGGGCGCCTGGGTCGGGCGGGCGCTCCCGCTTGAGGATGAGCTCCTGGAAATCCTGGCGGTTGCGCAGGGAGTCGAAATCCTCGTCCTTGGCGGCCTTGGCGGCGAAGCGGTCGTCGAGCTTGGCCGCGGCGAGCAGCTCGCGCATCGAGTCGTCGAGGCGTCCGTTGAGCGCCAGCATCGCGGCGTGCTGGTAGCGGGTGCCCCCCACCTCGGGGGCGGTCCGGGCGCCGATCTCGCTCTCGGCCAGCGCGCCGGCCAGGTCTCCGGAGTTGAACAGCAGGCGCCCGTTCGTGGTGTGGGCCCGGCCGCGCTCGGGGCGGGCGTTCGCGTTGTAGATGCGCGTCAGGATGAACTTGTAGCGGTCCCGCTCGCCGATCTTCTCGTAGACGAGGAGCGCGCAGGTGCCCAGGGGGTTGTAGTGGGCGTGCCCCAGGCGCCATTCGTTCGTGTCGGGCCAGAAGTCGGGGCGCGCCTCGAGGATGGCCGTGGACAGGATCACCTCGGCCGAGCCCGGCGACTCGACCGTCACGGCGTCGCGGATGGTCTCGTCGAAGCCGCGGCGGTCGAAGCCGGCCTTGCGCAGCTTCCGGCGGAAGGCGGCGATGGCGATCTTGTCGTGGGTGTTGGCGCCGTCGGCCTCGTACACCCAGCGCGTCTCGACGACGGGCCGGGAGGTGACGATGGCCAGGGTCCCGATGCGCGAGGTGATCGGCTCGCCGTGGATGGCCTGGCCGAGGACGGGATAGGCGTAGCGCTCGACCGCCACCGAGCAGGCGTTGTTCCAGCCGACGATCGCGTACTCCTCGCGCTCGATGTCGAGCGCGAAGACGGGCGCGGGAAGAAGAAGCAGGAAAAAAAGACGGAGCACGAGGATGAGTATAACAGACGGGAACGGATTGAACCACAAAGACACGAAGTCACGAAGAGGACGAATACTCTTCGTGTCTTTGTGGTTGAACCGCCGTTCTACAGCTGGTTGTACAGGTAGCGCCGCACGATCCGGTTCAGGGGGGAATCGGGGATCGCCAGCGCGGCGGGGTCGGTCACGGGCAGGGCGGCGGCCATGTCGGCGGCGAAGGCGGCGTCGAGGCGGGCCGCGACGCGCGCGTCGAGGGCGCCGACGATCAGCTCGAACTCGTAGCGGATGCTGCGCGGGTGCAGGTTGAAGGAGCCGACGATGGAGAACAGGCCGTCGACGGTCATGAACTTGCTGTGCACGGTGTCGCCGCGCTTGAGGCCGACCGCGGCGCCCGCGGCGGTCAACTCGGGCAGGCTCGCGAGGATGGGGGCGATGACGATCGGCTCGTCGATGCTCTCCGCGGAGTTGGTCAGGATGTTGACCTTCACGCCGCGGCGCAGCGCCCCCAGCAGGGCCTCGCGCAGCTGGGGCATCGTGATCAGATAGGCGTTCTCGATGTTGATGACGCGGGAGGCGCCCGAGATGGCCTTCAGGTAGGCGAGCATGATGGTCGCCTCGCCCTCGGGGTCGTCGGCGAGGAAGGACATTCGCGCCTTGCCGGAGGCGGGGCGGACGGCCTGCGGGGTCATCAAGCCGTGCGGCAGGCCCTGCGCGGCGACCTGCGCGTTCCACAGGGCGGCCATGAAGCGCGCGGTCTGGCCGACGACGCGGCCGCGGTAGTACAGGTCGGTGTCGCGCCACTTCTTGCCGGCGCCCATGTGCGAGTAGTCGTCGCCGAAGTTCATGCCGCCGACGATCGCGTGCACGCCGTCGACCAGCAGGATCTTCGTGTGAAGGCCGTCGTACTTGCGGGCCGCGTCGTTGAAGAGCACGATCTCGATGCCCGCCGCGGCCATGCGCGCCAGCACGGCGGCGCCGTGGGCGGCGGTGGTCTTGCCGTCGACCATGATCTTCACGTCGAGGCCTTCCTTCTTCTTCGCGATGAGCAGATCGGCGGCGGCGTTGCCGGTGGCGTCGTCGTAGAAGGCCCAGCTTTGGATGTGGATGCTCTTCTTCGCCTTGCGCATCAGGCCGAAGCGGACCTTGAAGGAGGCGGGGCCGTCGATGAGCGGCACGGCCGAGTTGCCGCCGGCGAACGCGGCGCCGGTCAGGGCCTCGTACTCCTTCACGAAACCGGGCTCCGAGAACAGGGACGCCTCGCCGGGGCCGCGCGGGGCGAAGGCGCTCCCGGAGATCCGGGCCGACTGGCGCCGGGACATGTCGTCCCAGGACTCGAAGGGCTTGGTGCCGGGGATGCGGCCCGCGCCCTCGAGCTCGGCGCCGACCATGAAGGCGAACTGGGCCGCGTACAGCGCGCGCTTCTCCGCCGGCATCGGCGGCAGGTGCGGGATCACGCGCGGGTCGGCGACGAGCGCCTGCAGGACCGGGCCGAGCTGACCCGCCGCGTGGGCCCGGGCGAGGACGTCGATGAGTTCTTTTTCGGCCTTCGTCGGGTCGCCGCCGGCCTTAATCAGCACGACGAGCAGCTCGCGGACGAAGGCGTCGACCGCGGGGGCAGGCGCCGGGTCGACGGCGCCCGGGACGGGGGCCGCGCCGTCGAAGGCCGCCCCGGCCGAGACGCGCAGGGACATCTCGGTGAGCGCGGGCGCCCGGAGCGCGGGGAGTGCCTCCCCCATCGCGTTCAGCGAGCGGACGGCGCTCGCTGGGACGGGAGCGGCGGCGACGGGGACCGCCGGCATCGCGAGCGCGGGCGCGGCGAGCAGCGGGCTCGGGACGGCGAGGGCCGGGGCGAGCGACGGCATCAATCCGACGGGCAGGACCGTCGGCCGGACGAGCGGCGCGGAGAGCGTGAGCACGGGGACGGGCGCGCCGGGGAGCGTCCTCAGGCCGGCGACGACGCCGGCCCGGGCGGCGGAGGGCCCCAGGACGAGGAGCGCCGTCAGCAAAGCCGCGCGGTCTCTCATGTGCAGAGTCTACTCGGATCGAGACCGCGCGGCGTGAGTCTTTCGGCCCTAAAACAGGGGTCCTTTCAGCCTACATCGGCGGCACGGGCTGCTGGGGCGGCGGCGCGGGCTCGGGCTCCACGACCACCGGGGGAGGAGGGGGAGGTGGAGGCGCGCAGAGCTCGTCCCACTTGTTGTCGCGGCGCGGATGCTTGCGGTCCTTCTCTTCCTCGTGCGCGCACTTCCGCTCCAGGCGGGACGCCTCCTTCTCCGCTTTCTTCTCGGCGCGCGCGCTCTTCTTCAGGGCATCCTCCGCGGCCGGCATCAGCCGGGGGGAGACGGCGATCAGCGCGAGGCCCGCCGCGACCATCGATCGTATGTTCATGGTCAACCTCCGTCGTCCCTGAGGATGTATCAGGAACGACGGAGGTTTTCCACCCAACTTGCGGTGAACGCGCCCTAATCCTTGCCGGCGAGGGCCCGGTCGGCGAACTCCAGGGCGGCCTTCTGCATCTGCTCGGGAGGGACGTCCTTGACGTGCGTGAGGATCCCCCAAGTGTAGCCGAACGGGTCGACGACGCGGCCGTAGCGGTCGCCCCAGAACGCGTCCTTCGGCGGCTCGACGGCGGTCGCGCCGGCGGCGACGGCCTGTTTGAACGCGGCGTCCGTGTTCGGGACGTAGAGGTTCAGGGAGAAGCAGCCCGCGTTGCCGCCCGATTCGGCGGACTTGTGCTCGGGCCAGGCGGGGTTCTCCTCGCCGAGCATGAAGACGGAATCGCCGATCTTGAGCTCGGCGTGCAGGACCGTCCCGTCCGGGCCGTCGAGCACGGTCCTTTCCTGCGCGCCGAACGCCTTCTTGTAGAACGCGATCGCCTTCCTCGCGTCCTTGAACACGAGAGCGGTCGTGAGAGTGTTGTAGCCGGCGGGGATGTGCTTGGGAGTCTGCGGGGCTGCGGGGGCGTGCTTGGACATCGATTGACCTCCTGGGATGCGCGACGGGGACAGGTTATCCGAACCGGAGCCCTGCGGCCATGGAGGGCGCGTCAAGGAATCGCGACGGCTAGGCGAGGTCGATCCAGTTCCAGCGGCTCTGGTACAGGGCGATGAGGCGCTCGCGGACGGCGCGGTGGCCCGCGGCCTGCAGGCGGGGGTCGGCCTGGAGCACCTCGTCGGCGTCGGCGCGGGCGAAGGCGAGCAGCGCCGCGTCCTTGAACAGGTCGGCGACCGCGAGGGCGAGCTCGCCGCTCTGCGCGGTGCCGAGCAGCTCGCCCGGCCCGCGCAGCTTGAGGTCCTCCTCGCCGATCTTGAACCCGTCGGAGGTGGCGGTCATGATGTCGAGGCGCGCGCGGGCGTGCTCGGTGCGCGGGTCGCCGACGAGGTGGCAGTAGGACTCGGCGCCGCCGCGGCCGATGCGGCCGCGCAGCTGGTGCAGGCTCGCCAGGCCGAAGCGGTCGGCGTTCTGGATGACCATGACCGTCGCGTTGGGCACGTCGATGCCGACCTCGATGACCTGGGTCGCGACGAGTATCTTCGTCTTTCCCGCGGAGAAATCCTTCATAACCGCGCTTTTCGCCTTTCCCGATAAGGCGCCGTGGATGAGTCCCACTTCCGTCGCCGGAAAAATCGTCGTTTTGATCCGTTCGTATTCCGCCTTCGCCGACTGCAGGTCCTGGTTCGCCGACTCTTCGATGATCGGGTAGACCACGTAGGCCTGGCGTCCCGCCTTGATCTCGCGGCGGACGGCCTCGAAGGCCTCGTCTTCCGGCGAGAAGAAGGTCTTGATCGGGGTGCGCCCCGGCGGCATCTCGTCGATCGTCGAGGCCTCGAGGTCGCCGTAGAGCGACAGCGCCAAGGTGCGCGGGATCGGCGTCGCGGTCATGACGAGAAGATCGATCAGGTTCCCTTTTTGGCGCAAGGTCGTGCGCTGGCGCACTCCGAAACGATGCTGCTCGTCGATGACGGCCAGGCGCAGCTTCGGGAACTGGATGCCGCTCTCGAGCAGGGCGTGGGTGCCGACGAGTATGTCGATCTCCCCCGCCTGTACCGCCTTCAATATCTTCTCGCGCTCTTTTTTGGGAACCCGCGAGGTCAAGGACGCGACTTTCACCGGAAGGCCTTTCAAAAACCGGTCGAGGGTGGCGCGGTGCTGGTCGGCGAGGATCTCCGTGGGAGCCATCAGCGCGCCCTGGCCCCCGTTCTCCACGGCCAGAAGGAGGGCGGACAGCGCGACGACCGTCTTGCCCGAGCCGACGTCGCCCTGCAGCAGGCGCGTCATCGGATAGGGCTTGCGCATGTCATCGAAGATCTCGTTGATGACCCGCTTCTGGGCGCGCGTGAACTCGAAGCCCGCCTTCTCGCGGAAGGGCGTCAGCAAGGTCCGCTTGACCTCGTAGGAGAACCGCTTGAGCAGGCCGCGCGTCTGGCGGCGCTTGAGGATCCAGGCCAGCTCGAGCAGCAGGAGCTCCTCGTAGGCGAGGCGCGCGCGCGCGGCCTCGAGCTCGGCCTCCGAGCGCGGGAAGTGGATGCCGCGCAGGGCCTGCGAGGCGGCGAGCAGCTGGCGCTTGGCCGTCAGCTCCGCGGGCACGACGTCGCGCGCGGAGTCGGCGGAGAGCTCGAGGGCCTTGTGCGCGGCCTCGCGCACGAAGCGCTGCGTCAGGCCCTCGGTCAACGCGTAGATCGGCGTGATGCGGCCCGCGTGCATCCGCCAGCGCTCGTCGGACAGCGGGTAGTGCTCGTCGACGCGGATCTCGCGCACACCGGTGAGGTCCGGCTCGGCGCGGCCGATGACCCAGAGGTCGGCGCCTTCGGACGCCTCGGCCTTCAGCGACGCGAAGGCGTCATAGCTGCGCGAGAGGTGCTTGAACCACAGGCACTCGACCTTGCCGTGCGCGGTGGCCAAGGTCGCCCGGTAGATGCCCAAGGTCGGGCCGGCGCCGTGCCTGGAGGCGCGCAGGACGCGGCCGCGGAGCACGATGAGGCCGCCTTGGGGCGCCTTCAGGTCCTGCGTCTCGTGCCGGTCCTGCCAGAGGCGGGGATAATGGGTGAGCAGGTCGCCCAGGGTCCTGACGCCCAGGTGCTCGAAGAGCACCGCCCGACGGGGGCCGACCCCCTTCAGGTACTGGATGGGCGCGCCGAGACCCTGATCGCTCACCTTGCGAGGGCCCGTCGAGGTTTGCTAGTATCCTTGCACAATGTCATTCAAATGTCAGATTCCCGGTTGCGGAAAAGGTCCCAAGTCCGGCAACAGCTACAGCCATTCGCATAAGGCCACCCGCCGCATCTTCCGCCCGAACCTTCAGAGGCAGAAGGTCGCGATCGAGGGCAAGACGCAGACGGTTTACGTGTGCACGGACTGCATCAAGTCGGGCCGCGCGGTTCGCCCGACTCGATAATACCCTTCCTCGTTCGCATGCACAAGGAAGGGTCCTCGATCAGGGCCTGGGCCTACGCCCTGGCCCTGATTGTTTTATGCCTCCCTGTGCTGAGCCCCGACGTCTGGTGGCACCTGTCCGCGGGACGCTGGATCTGGGCGAACGGCGCGGCGCCCGTCGCGGATCCCTTCAGCTTCACGCGCGAGGGCGCGCCCTGGATCGACTTCGAGTGGGGCTTCCAGCTCCTGCTCTATCCCTTCGGCCTCCTCGGCGACTGGGGCCTGTGGACGGCGAAGGCGCTGCTCCTCGTCCTCGCGTTCCTGCCCGTCGACGGGCTGCTGCGCGACCGTAAGGCCTCGGCTCTCGAGCGCGCGTTGGGCGCGGCGGTCTGGGCCGCAGCGATCCTTCCCAAGGCCGACCTGCGCGCCGACCTGATCTCCGCCGGCCTCTTCGCCTGGCAGCTGCGGCGTCTCGCCTCGGGCAAGGCGTCCTTCCTCGCCGGGTTCGCCGCGTTCGCGCTCTGGGCGAACCTGCACGCGGGCTTCGCCCTCGGCCTCGCGCTGTATCCGGCGTGGGCGCTGGCCCGGCGCCTGTTCCGCAAGGAGCGCCCGGCCGGCCTCGGCGCGGAGGCGTGCGGCGCCGCGCTCGGCGTGCTGCTCAACCCGTACGGCCTGTCCCTGCTCGCGGTGTTCGCGACGCACCTCCTCGATCCCGTGCGCGCCGGCGTGGCCGAGTGGGGCCCGTTCTCGCTGCGCTACCGGTTCCATTGGCCCTTCGGCGCGACGGTCGCCGCCGGGGCCTGGGCGGCGTGGCGCGCGCGGCGGACCGAGCCGGTCCTGGCCTGCACCGCGCTGGCCCTCGGGGCGGCGTCGCTGTACTCCTCCCGCTTCAGCGTGTACTATCCCGCCGCCGCCGTCCCGCTGATCGCCGCCGCGCTCCCGCCGGCCGCGTCCCTCGCCGTCCTCTCCGTCCTGTTCGCGGCGTCCCTGCGCGTCGTCGAGTGGGGCCGGCCGTATCAGGACCTGTTCGTCGCCCGCCGCGCCGTCGACTTCGTCGCCTCCGAGCGCGCGGCCCTCGGCGGCCTGCGCCTGTTCAACATGTACGAATGGGGCGGCTATCTGGGCTGGCGCCTCGGCCCGGGGGGGAAGGTGTTCGGCGACGGGCGCTATCTCTTCCACGGCCAGCTCGGCGAGCTGCAGGACGCGCTGACCGGCCCGGGCCGCATGGCGGAGTTCGCCGAGCGCCGGGGGCTCGAGGCCCTGCTCGTGCGCAATTTCCCGGACCGCTTCACGGGCGTGCGGCTCTACCCCGACGGGACGCGCCGCGAGATGCGGCGGCCCTGGTACCTGACCTTGCTGCCGCGCGAGCGCTGGGCGCTGGTCTGGTGGGACGCCCAGGCCCTCCTCTTCGTCGACCGGGCGAAGGCTCCGGCCGCGTGGCTGGCGGCCAACGAGTACCGTTGGCTCCGCCCGGGGGACGAAGAGGCCCTCTCCGACGCCCTGGCCCGGGGCGAGGCCCCGGCCGCCGCCGTCGCGGCCGAAAAGGCGCGCCACGGCCTCGCCGCTCCCCGCTGATTGTGACGTAACGGCCATTGACGCCCGGTCGTTTCGGGGGTACTCTTAGACGTCTTATCAGGAGGCATCCCGGCATGAAACTTTCCCGATTGGCGTTGGCGGCCGCTCTGGCCGTCGTTTGGGCGGCGCTTTCGCCCGCGATCCGCGCGGAGGACGATGGCGACCGCGACGAGCAGACGATCGAGGTCCGCAAGCGCGCGCATCATGACGAGCGCGAAGGCGCCCCGCGCGAGAGGCATGAGGGCGGGCCGCGCGAAAGGCATGAGCGCGACCCCGAGATGAAGGCGAAGCTCGACAAGATGCGCGATCTCGAGAACAAGGCGCGCGAGCTCTCGATAGACTGGCGGGACGGGACGGACGCGGAAAAAGCGGTCGCGAAGACCGAGCTGCGCAAGACGCTCGGCGAGCTGTTCGACGCGAAGCTCTCCCTGGAGACGTCCATGCTCGCCAGGATGGAGAAGCACGTCGCCGAACTGAAGGCGAAGATCGCGAAGAAGAAATCCTCGCGCGAGAAGGCGGTCGAGACCCGTCTGTCCCGCATGACCGGCGACGGGGACGAATGGTAGGCGCCTCCGGACGCTAGCGGGCGACGCCGTGGACGATGCCGTAAGGCAGGTCCTCGGAGGTGGCGCCCGCGGCCCGGGCCGCGGCGATGACGTCCGGCAGCTGCTCGCGCGTGAAAAAGATCGTTCCTTTCGGGGCGATCACGCTCGCCAGGTCCGTGTCCGCGTCCGCGCCGAAGGCGCGCAGGTACTGCTGGACCGACATCGGCTGGAGGGGGACCGGGGCCGGCGCCAGCCAGACGCCCGTGTAGGCCGTGATGACGGGGACGTCCCTGCCGTCGATCCGCACCGCGTGGTGGGCATAAGGCCGCGGGTACTGGTTCGCGTTGGCGTGGTCCGGATCGTTGCGGGCGGCGGCCGCCTGCATGCTCGCCCAGGTCGAAGTCGAGATCGGGACCAGGAGCTGGGGGAACGTCGCCAGCTCCGCGCCCACGGCCGCGGGCGTCGGCGCCTTGGGCGGCTCCGGGGTCTTCCCGCAGGCGGCGAGGGCGGCGGCCAGGACGACGAGCGCGGCGGTCCTCATTCGGTCAGCGGCTTCCCGGAGGCGCGTCCGCCCGACGAGCCGCCCTCGCGCGGGGCGCGCTTCGGCGCGGCCGGGGCGGCGGACGGGTCCACGCCGTAGATCACGCTCGTCGAGACCGCGGGCTCCGGGGGAGCGGGCGGCTCGATGAACACGGCGGCGGTGATGACGGCGTCGCCGCAGCGGATGCTCTCGGCCTTGCCGGTAGCGTCCTCGAAGGAGACGCGGTTCGGCGCGGGCATCGAGGCCGGCGTGCTCCATTCGTAGGCGGTGCGGCCCTTCAGGTGCGGCAGGGACTTGCCTTCGACGTAGGGGAAGGTCTCCTCGGGCTGTCCCATCGCGGCGAACACCTGCTCGCGCGTCATGCCGACGCGCAGCTTCAGGCAGCGGCGGTAGTTCTGGGCCGCCTGACGGGAGCAGCCCGCGGCGGCCAGGATGAGCCCGGCGAGAAGAGCGCGTTTCATCATGCGACGATCCCCTGCTCCCTCAGGTAGTGGCGGAGCTTGGAGCGGGCGCGGGCGGTCTTGACGTAGTTGAGCCAGTCCTTCTTCGGCATCGAGCCCTTCTTGGTGATGATCTTGCAGATGTCGCCGGATTTGAGCGCCATGTCGAGCTTGACCATCTTGTTGTTGACCTGGGCCCCGACGCAGGCCATGCCGACCTGCGTGTGCACGGCGAAAGCGAAGTCGAGCGGGGTGGCGCCCGCGGGCAGGACCTTCACCTCGCCGGCGGGCGTGAAGACGAAGACCTGGTCGAACTCGAGGTCGGTCTTGAGGGAGTCGAGGAACTCGCGGGGGGAGTTCAAGTCCTGGAGCCACTCCATCCACTGCCGCAGCCAGTTGAGCTTCTCCTCCATGTGCGCGTCGCGCGCCGACTCGCCGGTCTTGTAGCGCCAGTGCGCGGCGATGCCGTACTCGGAGGAGCGATGCATCTCCTCGGTGCGGATCTGGATCTCGACGAGCTCCCCGGTCGGGCTGACGATCGTCGTGTGCAGCGACCGGTACAGGTTCAGCTTCGGCGTCGAGATGTAGTCGGTGAAGGAGCCCGCCACGGGCTTGAAGTTCGTGTGGATGATGCCGAGCAGCGCGTAGCAGTTGGCGACGGTGTCGGTGATCAGGCGCACGCCGAGGGCGTCCTGGATCTCCTCGAACGGCTTCTGCTGCCGGCCCATCTTGCCGTAGATCGACCACAGCGTCTTGCTGCGGGCGAGGATGCGGCAGGGGATGTTCGTGCCGGCGAGCACCTTCTCGATGGCGGCGCGGGTCTCTGTGAGGTTCTTCTCGCTGCCGGCGACGAGGGCGGCGACCTTCTGCGAGAGCTCGAGGTGCTCCTCGGGGTAGAGGTACCGGAAGGCGAGGTCCTCGAGCTCGCCCTTGAGCTTGAACATGCCCAGGCGGTGGGCGAGCGGGGCGTAGAGGGCCATCGTCTCGGCGGCGATGCGCTCCTGCTTCTCGCGCTTGAGGAAGTTCAGCGTCTTCATGTTGTGCAGGCGGTCGGCGAGCTTGACCACGATGACGCGGATGTCCTGCGCGGTGGCGAGCAGCATCTTGCGCCAGTTCTCGGCCTGCGCCTCGTCGCGCGACTCGAACTTGAGGGCGTCGAGCTTGGTGACGCCCATGACGAGCATCGCGATCTCCTCGCCGAACTCGGCGCGCAGCTGCATCTCCGTCGTCGCGGTGTCCTCGATCGTGTCGTGCAGCAGCCCCGCGCAGACGGAGGGCAGGTCCATGCGCCACTCGATCAGCGACTCGGCGACGGCGACGCAGTGCGTCAGGTAGTGCTCGCCGGAGGCGCGGGCCTGGTGGGAGTGCACCTTCTCCGCGAAGTCCCAGGCGAGCTCGAGCGCGGTCGGGTCCACGTGGGGGGAATACGCGGTGAATCTCGCGAGCAGTTCTTCTTTCGCTATCACGGGGCCTCGGCCGAGTCGCGCGCGGCGCTTTGGAGCTCGAACAACCGGCGGTACAGGCCCCGGTTCGCCATGAGCTCGGCGTGGGTGCCGGACTCGGCCAGGCCCCCGTTGTTCAGCACGAAGATCTTGTCCGACGGAGCGACCGAGGCGAGGTCGTGGGCGATCGTGACGACGGTGCGTCCGGCGAGCGCGGTCCCGAGCACGGAGAGGACCTCCTCGCGGGAGGAGCCGTCGAGATGCGCGGTCGCCTCGTCGAGGACGACGATCTCGGGGTCCTTGAGGAGCATGCGCGCGATCGCCAGCTTCTGCCGTTGGCCGAAGGACAGCGAGAAGCCCCAGTCGCCGAGCGTCGTCTGGTAGCCCTCGGGCAGCGCGGTCACGAACTCCTCGGCGCCGACCGCCTTCACCGCCGCCTCGACCTCGGAGAGCGTCACGACCTTGCGCCCGAGCGCCAGGTTCTGGAAGACGGTGTCGTTGAAGAGCACCGCGTCGGCGGAGACAAGCCCGACGCGGGCGCGGATCGAGGACGCGTCGAGCTCGCGGGCGTCGACCCCGTCGAAGGTGATGCGCCCCTCGAGCGGGTCGTGCAGGCGCAGCAGGAGCTTGGTGATCGTCGTCTTGCCGCAGCCGTTCGGGCCGACGATCGCCGTGCGTGCGCCCTTCGGGATCTCGAGGTCGAGCCCGCGCAGGGCCCAGCCTCGCGCGCCGGGGTAGCGGAAGCCGACGCCCTCGAGGCGGACGGTGGAGGCGAGGTGCTTGAAGGCCGGCATGCGCTTGCGGGGCAGCGCCGTCTTCTCGTCGAGGATCTGGAACAGCCGCTCGGCCGAGGCCCAGGCGCGCTGGCCCTCGGCGTTGACGCGCGCGAGGTTCTTGATCGGCGCGTAGGCGGCGAGCATGGCGCCCATGAAGGCGAAGAAGGCGCCGGGTGTCATGCGCCCGCTGATCACCTCGCGGCCGCCGAACCAGATCACGGCGGCGACCATGACCGAGGCGCCGAGCTCGAGCAGGGGGTTCATCAGCGCGGTGGCGCGCAGGTAGCGCATCATCGGCTGGAAGAAGGACTCGTTCTCCTCCTGGAACTTCTCCGTGGCGCCGGTCTCGTAGTTGAAGGCCTTCACCGTCATCATGCCCTGCACGCTCTCCTGGAAGCGGTGGTGCAGGCGGTCGACGGCGATCTGCGACTGGCGGCTGGACTCCCGCATCTTGCGCGAGAGCACCAGCAGCGCGGCCAGCGACAGGGGGGAGCCGAGGATGGTCAGCGCGGCGAAGCGCCAGTCGAGCCGGAACAGGGACGCGACGAGGAACAGCACGGTCAGGCTGTCGCGGATGAGGTAGACGGGCAAGGTCGTCAGCGCGCTCTGGGCGAGCGTCAGGTCCCCGGTCACGCGCGACAGCACGTCCGAGCCGCGCAGGCCGGAGTAGTACTCGAGCGGCAGGAGGTGCAGGTGCCGGAACAGGTCCTCGCGGATCTGCTGGCTCACGCGCTGGCCGATCCAGCTCATCAGGTAGTTCTGGACGTACGAGGCCGCGGCCTTCAGCGCCACGAGCAGCGGCACGCCGGCGACGGCGAGCGCCAGCATGCGCAGGTCCTTGGCGATGAAGACCTCGTCGACGATCGGCTTGAGCAGGAGGATGCCCAGGCCGTTGACCGCCGAGACGGCCATCATCGCGACGCAGGCCCAGCCGAAGCGGCCGAGATAGGGCTTCACGTAGCGCAGCAGCCGGCGGCGGATGCTCATCGCGCGGCCTCCTTCGCCGCGCCGGCGAGGACGGCGGCCGCGGCGCGGTCGGCGGCGCCGGGGGTTCCCAGCGAGCGGCGGACCTTGAGCAGCTCGGCGCGCGTCGCGGCGGCCTTGACCGGATCGTCGAGCAGGGCCGACGCCTCGAGGAAGACGCGCGTCGCGGTGGCGTCGCGCTGGATCAGCTCGGGCACGATGGTCCTGCCCGCGAGCAGGTTGGCCATGGCGATGTGCTTGACCTTCACCAAGGCCCGGGCGATCGCGTAGGTCGGCCAGGAGAGCTTGTAGACGACGACCATGGGGACGCCCAGCAGCGCGTTCTCGAGCGTCGCGGTGCCCGAGGAGCAGATCGCCAGGTCGAGACGTCCTCGCTGGGAATAATCCTGCTCGCGCACGAGCTTGACGCCGTCGGGCAGCCGGCCGTACGCCGAGTCGGCCTGCGAGGCGGCGGCGAACAGGCGGGCCTCCAGGAAGCGGTTCTTCAGGCGCAGCAGGCGGAAGGCCTCGAGGAAGACGGGCAGATGCCGCCGGATCTCGGAGGAACGGCTTCCGGGCAGGAGGCCGATGAGGTTCGTCCCCTCCTCCCGGGGCCTCGGCTCGGGGATCAGGTCGAGCAGCGGGTGGCCGACGAAGTCGGCGGGGACGCCGGCGTCGCGGTACAGCTTCTCCTCGAACGGGAAGATGACCAGCATCCTGTCGACCAGGCGCTTGAGCACCTTGATCCGCCCCGGACGGGAGGCCCACACCTGCGGGCTGACGAAATAGAAGGCGGGGACGCCGGCCGCCTTGGCGTACGGGAGGATGCGCCGGTTGAAGCCGTAGTAGTCCACGCAGATCAGGGCGGCCGGACGGCGCCGCTCGATGAAGGCGCTCAGGCGCGAGGCGAGCTTCAGGAGGAAGGGGATCTTGAGGGCGGGCTCGATGAAGCCGGTGACGCCCTTCGAGGTGAGGTCCTCGAGGAACTCGTCCGCGACGGAGCGGCACAGCGGGCCGCCGACCGCGGCGACGCGGACGGACGGATCCAGGCGCTTGAGCGCCTTGATCAGGTTCGAGGCGTGGAGGTCCCCGGAAGGGTCCCCCGCCACGATGAGGAACGTGCGGGTCAGCTGCGTAATATGTCTTTACCGACGGATTTGGCGATCTTGCCCAGGTCCTGGGCCCAGCTGGGGATGAGGGAGCGCGAGCCGGCGTGGCCCGACAGCTCGTAGCGTTCGAGCTCCTCGGAGATCTGGAGGGCGAGCTTCAGGGCCTCGACGCCGCGCTCGCCGCTCGGCCAGGGCTTGCGGTTGTGGCGGATGCAGTCGAGGAAGTGCTGGTGCTCGTTGCGCAGAGGGTCGGTCGAGGACAGCTTCGGGCTCAGGTACTCGACGTCCTTGAGGCTCTTGATCACCGGCGTCTTCTTGCGGTAGA
Source organism: Elusimicrobiota bacterium (assembly GCA_016182905.1). Classification (NCBI taxonomy): domain Bacteria; kingdom Pseudomonadati; phylum Elusimicrobiota; species Elusimicrobiota bacterium. Next base: position 14,572 of record JACPFR010000049.1, on the reverse strand, counting down.
CCTTGAGCGCGGTGTTGCCGTAGTCGAGGGAGATGTAGGAGTCCTTCTGGAAGGCCCGCAGCTTGCGGCTCTTGCCCAGCGAGATGCGGCTCGCCGTCAGGTCGGCCACGCAGCCGGTCTTGAAGCGCACGCGCACGTTGGCGATGTCCTCGTGGCCGGACAGGAGGTTGGCGCCCAGGGCCTCGATGCTCTCGACCTCGGAGCCCACGAGGGTCAGCAGGATGTCGAGGTCGTGGATCATCAGGTCCATGACCACGCCGATGTGGCTCATGCGCGGGTCGTAGGGGCCGAGGCGTTCCACCGTGATGTATCGGGGGTCGCGGATGTGCTTGACGGCCTCGAGCACGGCGGGGTTGAAGCGCTCGATGTGGCCGACCTGCAGGATCAGCTCCTTGGCCTCGGACAGCGCGAGCAGCTCTTTGGCCTCGTCCACCGAGGAGGCCAGCGGCTTCTCGATGAGGCAGTGCGCGCCGGCCTCGAGGACGGCCTTGCCGACCTCGTAGTGCAGGGGCGTGGGCACCGCCACGATCACCGCGTCCACGCGAGACAGCACGTCCTTGTAGTCGCGCACCGCGACGGTGTTCGACTGCCAGGCGGCGAGCTGCGCCTTCCAGACGTTGGTGTCGCAGACCCCCGCGAGCTCGACGTCGGGGAGCTTCGACAGCGCGCGCGCGTGATGGGTGCCCATCTTGCCCGCGCCGACGACGGCGACGCGTATCTTGGACGATTCGGTCATGAGATCGGTCCCTCCGGGGGAAAGCCCGCCGCGGCGATGCCGGCGGCGTCCGCGTCGAGCGCGAAGCGGGCGCGGTCGAACACGAGAGTCGCGCCGGCCTCGAGGGCCAGGGCCTTCACGCCCTGCGCCTTGAAATGGACGAGCGAATCGAGGCCGACGACGGGCAGGTCGAAACGGAAATCTTGGCGGGGCTTGGCGACCTTGACGACGACGAGGGAAGGCTCGCGGCCCGAGGTGCGGGCGAGCGTCGCGGCGCGCTCGACGCAGGCGTCCGTGCCTTCCATCCCCTCGACGGCGACCACGGCCCCGTCCTGAACGACCACCGTCTGGCCGATGTCGAAGCCCGCGACGGCCTTCGCGGCCTTCCAGCCGAGCGAAGCGTCGCTCCGTTGCTTCGTCGAGAACGTCTTCTTGGTCAGCGGCCCGTCCGGCGCCAACAGGTGTTCCAGATAATGGGCGGACGAGATGAACTCGAGGCCGTCCTTGGCGAACTCGTCGACGACGGCCTTCAGGATGGTGTCCGTTCGCTTGTCCTTGAGGCCGAGCAGGACCTTCGCCGCGCGCCAGTCCGGCATCACGCCGCCGAACAGCGACACGTGCTGGACCTTGCCCGCCATGACGACCTTGCGGGCGCCCCGGTCCTTGAGCGCCTTGATCGGCGCGTCGATCTGGCCGAGCTTGAACCAGGCGAGGCCCCCGGCCACGGACTCGAGCGCGGGGTCGGTGACCCCGGGTATGCCCAGGGCCACGACGGGCACGCCGCGGCGCTTGGCTTCCTCGGCGACGAGGAACGGGAATCGGCCGGAGCCGGCGATGAGTCCGAGCGGCTCCGTTCCCATGCGTTAGACGGCGGCCTCTTCGAGCTCGGCGGCGCCCACGGCCGGGCGCATGTAGCCGCGCTTGCCGGCCGACTCGATGAAGTCGATCCACTCCTGGACGATCGGGTCCGGCTTGCCGCCGGACTTCAGCTGCGCCAGCGCGTCGGCCTGGGTCAGGCCGGACAGGAACAGGGTCTTGTAGGCGTTCTTGAGCGCGGTCCGCGACTCGGGAGGCACGCCCGCGCGCTTGAGGCCGAGCATGTTGATGCCGCGCATCGTCGCGCGGTCGCCCTGGGTGTTGGCGAAGGGCAGGACGTCCTGGCCGTTCATCGACCCGCCGCCGAGCATCGCCAGGCGCCCGATGCGCGTGAACTGGTGGATCGCGCACATCCCGCCGAGCACGGCCATGTCCCCGATGTGCACGTGGCCTGCGAGGAGCACCGCGTTGACGATGATGACGCCGTTGCCGACCACGCAGTCGTGGGCGACGTGGGAGCAGGCCATGAACAGGCAGTTCGAGCCGATCTTCGTCAGGCCGCCGCCCTGGGCGGTGCCGCGGTTGATGGTCACGCACTCGCGGACGACGTTCTTGTCGCCCATCACGAGGCGGGTCTTCTCGCCCGCGTACTTGAGGTCCTGCGGGGGCGTGCCGACGTAGCAGCCGGGGTGCAGGATGTTGTCGGCGCCGAGCGTCGCGTATTCCACGACCGCGTGCGCGCCCACCTTCGTGCGCGGGCCGATCACGGTCTCCGGTCCGATGATGGCGTAAGGGCCGATCTCGGCGGAGGGGTCGATCTTGGCGCTGGCGTCGACTAGGGCCGTCGGGTGGATGGCCATGGCATCACGCCGCCTTGTCGACGAGGGCGAACGTCATCGTCGCTTCCGCGGCGAGCTTGCCGTCCACGTAGGCCTCGCCCTTGAACTTGCCCGCGCGCCCCAGGCGCAGGATCTCGATATGGTGCTTGAGCACGCAGCCGGGGAGGACGGGCGCGCGGAACTTGGCCTCGTCGATGCCCATGAAGAAGGCGATCTTGTTCTCGAAGCCGCCCTTGGAGAGGAGCATCGCGCAGGCGGTCTGCGCCATGGACTCGATGATGAGCACTCCCGGCATGACGGGCTGCCCGGGGAAGTGGCCCTCGAAGAAATGTTCGTTCGCCGTCACCATCTTGGTGCCGATGCAGTATTTGTCTTCCTGGACGACGTCGATCTTGTCGACCAGCAAAAACGGATACCGGTGCGGGATCGCCTTCTTGACGCCCATGGTGTCGAGGGAGCGGACGGCGGGGGCGGCGAAGGGAGAAGGAGTCGCGGCGGTCTCGGTGCTCATGTTATTTGGCCTCCATGGCGGGCGTCTTGGGTTTGCGCAGCTTGCGCGCCGCGGCGTCGAGCAGCTTGGCGAACTCGACGTTGTGCGCGTGGCCGAGGCGCTCGGCCTCGACTTTCATCTTGAACAGCGGCCGGCCGATCAAGGTCAGGTCGCCGATGAGATCGAGCATCTTTTGGCGGACGAACTCGTCGGGGAAGCGCAGCCCCTCGGCGTTCGTGTGGAAGCGGTCCTTGCCGATGACGATGGCGTTCTCGAGCGTGCCGCCCTGGGCGAGGCCCTGGCTCTTGAGGTAGGCGACCTCATGCTCGAAGCAGAACGTGCGGGCGCGCGCGACCTCGGCCAGGTAGCTCTCCCGCTCGACGGCCATCGACATCGTCATCTTGGGCATCAACGGGTGGTCGTGGATCAAGGTCGCGACGATCTCGAACTTGTCGGAGGGCGTCGCCCGGTAGCGCGCGCCGTCCTTGGCCGTGTAGGTCACCTCGTGCGGCAGGTGCAGCCAGCGCTTCGGCGCGTCGAGCGTCCTCAGGCCGGCGCGGATGAGGGCCTCGATGAAAGGAAGGGCCGAGCCGTCCATGATCGGCGGCTCGTTGGCCGTGACCAGGATGTCGATGTTGTCGATGCCCAGGCCCGTGCAGGCCGACAGCACGTGCTCGACGGTATGGACCTTGGCGTCGCCGAGCCCCAGGTTGGTGCCGCGCACGGTGGTCAGCACGAAGTCGAGGCGGGCCGGGATCATCGGCGTGCCCGCGAGGTCGGAGCGGAAGAAGCGGATGCCGGTATTGGCGGGCGCGGGCCGGAAGGAGATCTTGGACTTATTGCCGGTGTGCAGGCCCACTCCCTCGAGCTCGACTTCCTTCGCGATCGTGATCTGCAGCGGGTAATCGTTGTTCATCATAGCGGTGACCTCATTTGCCGGCGGACGCGCCGAGCTTCTTTTCGAGTTCCTTGACCTTGTCGAACAGTTCGGGGAGGCGGCTGAACAGCGCCTGGAGCTTGAAGGCCTCGCGGTGCGGGCGGCCGGGCGAGCCGAACAGGACGGTTTTCGGAGGGACGTCGCTCATCACGCCCGTCTGCGCGGTGATGATCGCGCCGTCGCCGATCGTCAGGTGGCCGGCGACGCCGGCCTGGCCCGCGAGGACGACGTTGTTGCCGACGTGAGTGGAGCCGGCGATGCCGGTCTGCGAGACGACGACGCAGTCCCGGCCGAGCTTCGCGTTGTGCCCGATCTGCACGAGGTTGTCGATCTGGGTGCCGGCCTTGACCACGGTCGAGCCGACCGCGCCGCGGTCGATCGTCACGTTGGCGCCGATCTCGCAGCCCGCCTCGATGACCACGTTGCCTATTTGGGGGATCTTGGTGTGGCGGCCGGTTTTTTTATCCGTCAAAAAGCCGAAGCCGTCGGCCCCGATCACCGCGCCGGGGTGGATGATCACGCCGTCGCCGATGACGCATTCGTCGCGGATGACGACCTGGGGATAGAGCAGGCAGTTGCGGCCGATCTTCGCGTTGACGCCGATGTACACCTGCGGCATGACGACCGTGTTCTCGCCGACCGCGGCGCCGCGCTCGATGACGACGAAGTCGCCGACGGAGACGTTGGGGCCGAGGACGGCCTTGCCGTGGATCGAGGACTTGGGGCTGTGGGTGGGCAGGATCTTGGTCTTGGCGTGCTCGTCGATCATGCGCACGAGCTTCGCGAAGGCGGCCCGGGGCTCGTCGACGATCACCTTGCCCTTGGCGGCGCAGGGCGTGTCCTTGAGGTCGGGGGTCAGGAACAGGCAGCCCGCGGGAGCGGTCCCGGCGAGGGCCGTGTACTTCCGGTTCTCGAGGAAAACGGCGTCGGCGGGGCTCGCGTCGGCCAGGTCGGCGACGCCGGTCACGGTGTGGGAGAGGTCGCCCGAGGCTTGTCCGCCGACGATGAAGGCGACGTCGGCTATGGTCAGGGGTTTGGGGAGGGTTTTCATCGGGCCGGGACGACTCCTCGCAGCTGCTTCAAGACCTTGTCGGTCAGGTCGACGGCGGGGTGGCCGTAGAGGGTGGCGGACTTGTCCACGACCACGCTGACGCCTTCGCGCCGGGCGACCTCGGAGATGGCGCGGTACAGGCGCGCGAGCACCTGGTCCGTCTTGCGGCCCTCGGCGTCGAGCAAGGTGCGCTCGGCGCCCAGGCGCTCGCGGTCCAGCTCGGACTGGAGTCGGTCGATGTCCCCCTGCAAAGCAACGATCCGGCCGTCCATCTCGAGCAGGCGCTGGGCGAAAGTGGGCCCGGCGGGGACGGGCTCGGGTGCCGGCTCGGGCGCCGGCTCAGGCGTGGGCGCGGGGGCGGGCGCCGTCGCGACGGCGACGGGCGCCGGCTCGGGCGGCGGCTGGGGCGTGCCGCGGTCCCGCGTCGGGTTCAGAGGGGAGGCGCCGGGGCGCTCCAGGTTGAGCGGGCCGTCGGTCAGCCCGGGGAGGTTGATCGTCAGCGGGGCCGGGGCAGCCTGCGTCGAGGCGGCGGGCCCGTCGGTGGGCGGCAGGGCGGTCACGGGGGCGACGGGGGTCTCGACGGGCTTCGGCGCCGGCGTCGGCGACAGCGGCTTGGCGGGGACCGGCGTGGGCAGGGGCGCCGGGGCCGGCTTGACCGCGGGCTTCACGGGGACGGAGACGGTCGGCGTGGACTTCGCGAGCTCCTCGCGCTCGATCTTAAGCGTGCTGAGCTCCTGGCGCAGGCGCAGCAGGTCGCCCTTCTTCGAGTTGACGCGCTCCTCGGCCTGGCGGACGAGCTCCTCGAGGCCCTCGCGCGCCCGGGCGGCGTCGGGGCTGGCCGTGAACAGCCGTCTCATGTCCACGTAGCCCACGCTGCCGCGCTCGCCGCGGTTCTCCTCGAGCGAGAGCTCGATGGCGCGCGCCGGGACGGACGACAGGACGAATGAACCACAAAGACACAAAGACACGAAGAGCCTTGTCGATTTCATTAGAAGAGGGGTCCTAGGCCGAAGTTGATTTGATACAGACGCTCGCCGCCGCGGTGGTTGAGGCCATAGCCGTAATCGAGACGGATCGGGAAGGCGGGGGTGACGAAGCGCAGGCCGAAGCCGACGTCGGTCTTGATGTCGCGCGTGCCGGAGCCGATGCGGCCGGAGACGTCCCGCACGCGGTCCCAGGCGCCGCCCGCGTCGGCGAAGACGACGAACTTGACGATCGTCTTCTTGCGCTCGCGCGCGAGCGGGAAGCCGAACTCGACGTTCGCCACGCTGTAGATCTTGCCGCCCTGCGGGTAGCCGGCCTCGCCGGAGGGCGAGTACCCGCGCAGGGAGTCCTGGCCGCCTATGAAGTAGCGGTCCTGGACGGGCACCTGGCCGGTCTTGCCGAACTGGGTCACGTAGCCGCCGCGGTGATAGGCCGAGATCACGAAGGGCCAGTCCTCGACGGTGAACAAGGTGTGGTGGCCCTGGTTGGTGACGCTCGGCTTGAAGAAATGGATGTCTCCCTGGAACGGGCCGCCGGACAGCTGGGCGCCGATGCCGTGGCGGGTGCCGCGCGCCGGGTCCCAGATGCTGTCCCGGGTGTCGCGGGAGAACTCCGCGCCGAACGAGGACTGGATGCTCGTGCCCTCGGTGAGCGTGCCCCGGAACTGGTCCTGCACGTTCTCGATCGAGATCCGCGCCAGGCCGTAGTTCAGGTTCAGCTGGTACTTGTCCTCCTCGAACCGGGGCCCGAGGCGGATCGAGCCTCCGGTGCGGCGCTCGACGTAGGCGGACAGCGAGGTGTCGAAGGGGTTGATGCGGCGGGTGTTGTAGACGTCGAAGCCGAGGCTCGTCGGGCTGTCGCCGACCCAGGGCGTCGTCCAGCTGATCGAGTAGTCCTGCACGCGGCGCCCGAAAGACCACTGGATCGAGCCCTTCTGCGCGCGGCCGAACAAGTTGAGATGCTGGAGGGACAAAGTCCCGATCAGCCCGTCCACCGAGGAGTAGGCCGCGCCGGCCGTCAGGACGCCGGGCTTGCCCTCGGCCACGTCGAAGGTCAGGTCGACCTTGTCGTTGTCGGAGGGCGTCGGCTGGAGGTCGAGGTCCACGTCGTCGATGAACCCGAGGTTGCGGATCTTCTCGATGCTGCGGCGCACGCGCGAGGAGCGGAACATGTCGCCGGGCTTGATGACGATCTCGCGGCGCAGGACGAAGGTCTTGGTGGCCTTGTTGCCCTCCACGTCCACGTGGCCGATGTAGGAGATGGGGCCCTCGACGATCTCGAAGACCACATCCATGCGGTCGGTCTTCGTGTTGAAGTTCTTGACGGGATTGATGCGCGTGCGCAGGCGGCCGCGGTCGGAGTACAGCTCCTGTATGCCTCGGATCGTCTCCTCGAACTTCTCCTGGCTGAAGACCTTGCCCTCGCGGTACTCGATGGTCTTGGCCACCTCGCTCGAGGTGTAGATCAGGTGTCCCGTGAAGGTCGTCTTGCCGAAGCGGTAGGAGCGGCCTTCGGTCACGCCGAGCGCGATGTTGATGCGCGTCTTGTCGGCGCTGAGGCTGACGAGGGGGCTGGAGACGGCGACGTCGAGGAAGCCGTTGTTCTTGTAGTGCGCCTCGATCTTGGCGATGTCGTCGGGAAGGTCCTTCGAGAAGAAGACCTTCTTGCGGGCGTTCTTCATCAGCTTCAGGAGGACCTTGCGCTTGAACGCGGCGACGCCGCCGAGCTCGACGAGCTCGATGCGCGACTTCGGTCCCTCGGCCACCTTGAAGACCAGCTCCACGGTGGACGCGGCCGTGTCGGTCTTGACCTCGTAATCGACGGCGGCGTCGAGGAAGCCCTTCTCGCGGTACTTCGAGACCAGCTTCTCCTCGTCCTCGTCGAGCTTGACTCGGTCGTAGGGGTCCTTGGTCTTGAGGGTCAGGAGGTCGGAGAGCGTGCCGCGGGAGAGCTTCTTGTTGCCCTCGAAGGAGATCTTCTTGATGACCGGCTTCTCTTTGACGATGAAGTTGAGGAGGATCTGGCGGTCGGCGCCCGCGGCCTTGCGGAAGTGCTCGGGGACGGGCTTCTCGAGCAGGCTGACCTCGGCCCCGACGCGCTCGAACAGGCCCAGGCCGAGCAGGGACTGGATGTCCTTGTCGAGGTCGGGCCGGTCGTACAGGTCGCCTTTGCGGCCCTTGATGGCGCCGCGGATCGTGGAGAGCTTGGTGTTCTTGAGGACTTCGGCCTTGATCTCGCCGATCACCCAGGGGCGGGGCACGACGCCGGGAGGGGGCTCGGCCGCCGTGGTGGATTCCGTGGACGTACCGACGGCGGGGGTCGCGTAGTCCGTGGCCAGGCCGGGGAGCGTCGAAGACGTGGCTGGGGCTGTGGAGATCTCCGGCGCGACAGCCGAGGCTGTCGAGAGGGTGGGCGCGGCGGCTGAGGTTTCGGTGGAGATCGAAGGCGGCTCGGAGGCGGGCGGCGTCCCGGAGGACGGCGTCTGACCCCAGGCCGATGACGACAGCGCGGCCGCGGCGATAACACTTATAAGGAGGCTTTTCACCGGACGCGAGAGTCTACCAAAATCGGAGCGGCTTGGGGCGTTCAGACGCGACAAATAAATGCTTTTAAAACAATCATTTTTAACCGTATTCCGAAAAAAAGAGCCGGGCGGAGGTTTCCCTCCGCCCGGCTGCGCTCCGCCGCGCGGCTTAGCGTCCGACCTTGGCGAGCTTGGCCTTTTTCGGCGCCGGCTTGGGAGCCGGGGCGGCCGAGGCGGTCTTGGTCGGGTCGTAGTAGTCGAGGCCCGAGTGGTCGAGGACTTCCTCGCCCATCAGCACCCGCAGCGTGTTCTTGAGCTTGAGGTGCTGGATGAACAGGTCGTGCTCGGGCTTGAGGTCCTCGCGGCACTGCGGGCTCTTGAAGAAGAACGAGAGCCATTCCTGGATGCCCTTGAGGCCGGAGCGCTTGGCCAGGTCCAGGAACAGGACGAGGTCGAGCACGATCGGGGCCGCCAGGATCGAGTCGCGGCACAAGAAGTTGATCTTGATCTGCATCGGCATGTCCATCCAGCCGCGGATGTCGATGTTGTCCCAGCCTTCCTTCGCGTCGCCGCGGGGAGGGTAATAGTCGATGCGGACCTTGTGGTGGAACTTGCCGTACAGCTCGGGGTAGAGCTCGGGCTCGAGGATGGTGTCGAGCACGGACATCTTGCTCAATTCCTTGGTCTTGAAGGATCCCGGGTCGTCGAGCACCTCGCCGTCGCGGTTGCCGAGGATGTTCGTCGAGTACCAGCCGGTCAGCGCCAGCATGCGCGCCTTGAGCATCGGCGCGATCGTGGTCTTCATGAGGGTCTGGCCGGTCTTGAAGTCCTTGCCGCAGATGGGCGAGCCCGTCTGCCCGGCGAGCTCCACTAAGGCCGGGACATCTCCGGAGAGGTTCGGGGCGCCGTTGCCGTAGGCCATGCCGAGCTTGATCGCGGCGTAGGCATAGATCATCGACGGCGGGATGGAGGGGTCGTTGTCCCGCAGGCCCTGCTCGAGCGCCTCGAGGTCCTCGTGGCACTTGGAGGGCTCGGGCAGGCGCTCGGTCGAGCCGCACCAGAGCATGACCACGCGGTCGCAGCCGTTCTTCTTCTTGAAGCTCTCGATGTCGGCCATCACCTGCTGGGCGAGGTCCATCTTGGTCTTCCCTTTCTTGGGGTTGAGGGCCTTGATGTTCTTGATGTAGGCCGGATCGTAGATCGCGGGCATCGGCTTGATCGCGGAGAGCTCCTTCTTGATCGGCGCGAGCTGGGCCGCGTCGAGCACGCCGCACTTCGTCGCCGCGACGAACATGTCGTCGGTGAAGAAGTCCCAGCCGCCGAACACGAGCTGCTCGAGGGAGGCCAGGGGCACGAAATCCTTGATCAGCGGCGAGCGGTTCTCGTAGCGCTTGCCCAGGCGGATCGCCTGCATCTGCGTGACGGAGCCGACGGGGGTGCCGAGGCCCTTCTTGACGAGCTCCACGCCGGCGATGAAGGTGCTGGTCACGGCCCCCATTCCCGGCAGCAGAACGCCGAGCTTGCCCTTAGCGGGCTGGATGCGGCTGTCGTGCTTGTTCATTGATGTTGACTCTCCTGAGATACAGCATGACTATGAAATAGAGCGAGCCGCCGATGGCCGCGGCCCAGAGGAACTCGTAGACCATGTCGACGAAGGCGAGGATCACGAGCAGGTAGATGAAGTCCCGCTGGGCGAGCGCGTTCTCGATGCGGGAGAGCTTGGATTCGAAGCCGTCGCCGCCGGCCTGCTCCACGACGCCGGTCTCCGGGCCGCGGTTCTCGCGGCGCGCGCGGCGGTGCCGCCACGCGGTCCAGGCCGAGGCGAGCACGCCCGCGTCGGCGACGGCCGCAAGCGCCAAGGTGCGGCGGTGCCCGTCGAGCCAGAAGCCGACGCCGAGGCAGGTGAACAAGGCCAGGTGCACGAGGTTGTCGCCCCAGAAGTCGAGGTCGGAGCCGAGGGGGGTTTCCTGGAAGCGCACGCGCGCGAGCTCGCCGTCGCAGCCGTCGAGCACCGAGTGCAGCCAGACGAGCATGGCCCCGGTCACGTAGTGGAGGCGCGTGTCGCCGAGGAAGAACGAGGCGCCGATCAGACCCAGCGTCGTGCTGAACACGGTCATCTGGTTCGGCGTGACCCCGGTGTCGAGCAGCGCCCGGCTCGCGGCCAGCGAGAGGTGGCGGTCGAAGTGGCGGGCCATGAAGCCGTCCTGGGGCTTGGGGCCGGCGACCATGAGCCAGTCCACGATCGCGCCCTGGTTGAGCGGCGCCTCGAGGCGCTTGCAGGCCCCGTCGGGCAGGGGTTGCTTGACGCGCGAGATATGCTCATCGCGGGCGAGCACGACCTGGACGACGCTCAGCGCGGAGGCGTCCTCATAGCTGACCGAGGTCGGGAATTCCTGGCGGGCGATGAAGGCCAAGGTGTCGACCCGGATGAAATGGTCGGCGGAAAGGCCGAGATAGGGCGGCTCGCATTCGCTCAGCGCCGCCTCGCCCTTGGTCACCCAGCGCACCTCGAGGCCGAGCGGCAGGCGAAGGAGTGCGAGCTGGCCCTCCTCGGGCTCGGCGATCGTCACGAACACCGACTCGAGGCCCGCGCGCGCCGCGGTGAACAGCTGGCGTTCGAGCACGGACATGCCGCCGCAACGCTGCCACAGCAGCTTGGGATGGGCTGCCCAGAGGATCGCGCGCGTGAAGACGTTCGGGGGGTTAGGCACGCGTCGCCTCCTCCGTCGCGTAGGCCGCGCGGATGGTCGCGAGGCAGAAGGCGGCCTCGGCGAGGTTGTTCCCTCGCCCGACCCCGGCGCACTCGGCCTCGAAGGCCGGCCACATCTCGGCGAGCCATTCGGGGTGCGCGGATCCGCCGGAGAGCTTCTCGGGGAAGCGTGTGGTCTCCTCGAGGCCGTTCGCCTTGACGGTCAGGGAGTCGTCGCGGAGCTCGGCGGAGCCTTTTTCGCCGGTCACGAACGCGGAGTTCGAGCGCTCGCCCGCGCGCCAGGACAGGTGCATGGTGCCGGAGGCTCCAGGAGCGGTGAACAACGCGGTCGCAACGTCGTCCACCGAGCCCTTCGGTTGAAGGACGACGTCGACGATAGACGCCTCGGCCCCCAGAAGGCGCCGCATCAAATAGAGATTGTGCCAGCCGTGATCCACGAAGATGCCCCCGCCGGAGATGGCCGGGTCTCTGCGCCAGTCGTTCGGCGAAGCCGAGATCGACGGACGCGTGCGAAGCACGCGGATATCGGCATGGCGGATGGGGCCGAGGCGGCCCGACGCAACGACCTCGAGAAGGCGGGCCCATTGCGGGGAGTAGGCCCAGTTGTTGATGGAGTACACACACACGTTCCGCGAAGCGGATTCCGTTTGGATCTGGGCGAATACTTCCGGGTCCAAAGTCAGGGGCTTTTCACAGAGGACGTGGATGCCGGCGCGAATCCCAGACAAAATTCCGTTTCCGTGATAGCTTGGCGGAGAGCAGACGATGAGGGCGTCGAGCGATCTCTCCGCCGACAGGAGCTGCTCCACGGAGTCGTAGATACGTGCGTGCGGCAACGAACGGCGCGCCGCTTCGCGGCGCAATGTCGAGGGCTCGGCGACCGCATCCACGACGACATTGCACGAGCGCAGAGCCGACAGGTGGGCGCCTTCCGCGATGGCCCCGAAGCCGACGAGAGCGACGGACTGGATCTTGCTCAGAGGCTTCGCCTCTTCGCGACGACATTCATCGCCTCGGCCATGAGATCGAGACCGTCCAACGCTTGCTTTTCCGTGATCACCAGAGGAGGATTGATCCTGAGCGAAGGATTGTACGCCATCGTCAAAACGCCTCGCTTCAGGCCTTCCTCGAAAATCTCCTTACAGATATTCTTGTCGAGGGGTTTTTTATCCTTCGGATTGACGAGGTCTACTCCGAGCATCAAACCACGGCCTCTCAGTGAGCCGATCAAAGGCTGCTTGGCCTTGATGTCGTTGAGGCGCTGGAGCATCGCCGCTCCTACCGTCGCGGCGTTCTCGACGAGCTTATCACGCAGAATAATCTTGAGAGTGGTATCGCAGGCGGCGGACGCCAGGGGGTTGCCCCCGTAGCTGGAGGATGAACCCGACGGATTCGACCAAGGTTTCGAGTTCGCGATCTCGGTGCTCGTCACCACGCCCGACACCGGGAACCCGCCCCCGAAGCCTTTCCCGATCGTCATCATGTCCGGGATGACCCCCTCATGATCGCACCCGAACATCTTCCCCGTGCGGCCGAAGCCCGTGATCATCTCGTCGGAGATGAACAGCGCCCCGATCTCTTTGGCGATGTCCTGCACGCCCTTGAAGAAGCCCTTCGGCGGGATCACGTTGCCGTTCGTCCCCTGCACCGGCTCGATGATGATCGCGGCCACCGCGCCGGTCGTCTCGCGCTTGATCTTCTCCCGCAGGAAGTCGAGGGAGTGCGCGCCGCAGTCGTGCTCGCCCTTGGTCCCGAACGGGCAATTCCGGCTGTCGGGATAGGGGGACAGGTGCAGGCCCGGCATCATCGCGCCGTAGTTGTTCTTGAAGCCGTCGTTGAGCAGGCCCATCACGCCCATGGTCTTGCCGTGGAAGCCGCCCCAGAAACCCACGACCTCGAACTTGCCCGTTCGGGACTTAGCGAGGCGCAGCGCGGCCTCGACGGCCTCGGCGCCGGAGGAGTACAGCTGGCAGCGCGTGAGGCCCTTGGGGGTCACGCTCGCCAAGGTCCGCAGGAAGCTCACGCGGTGCGGCGTGGTGAAGGAGCCGACCGCAGTCTTCGCGGCCTGCTCGCCGACGGCCTTGGCCCAGTCCGGATGGCCGTAGCCGAGGGAGGCCACGCCGATGCCGGCGACGAGATCGAGGTACTCCTTCCCGTCCACGTCGCGCAGCGAGGCGCCCCTGCCGCCGTCGATGGCGAGCTGGGCGTACAGCGCGATCGTCTGCAGGCCGGGAGCGATGTACTCCTGCTCCTCCTGGAACAGGGCCTTCGACTTGGGTCCGGCCGAATAGGGAGCGTCCGTCAGGGCTTGAGGCGTCATGGTCTTAACCTTTCCTGCCGGCCACCTGGCGCAGGCGAAGGCGCAGGCGGCGGGCGATCTGGACCGCGGCTTCGGCGCGCACGCGCGCGAAGCTCGGCCAGCTGTTGATGTCGATGATATAAATCTTTCCGTCGGGAGTCACGATGGCGTCTCCGCCGAACACCTCGACCTTCACGGCCTTCGCGGCGAGCTCGGCCTGGGCGGCGAGGTCCTCGAGCTCGAAGGGCAGGCGGCGGGCGGTGGACGGGTCGTGGTAGAACCAGGTGAACCACTGCCCGGGGCCGACGCCGTAGAACTTGATGAGGTCGCCGTCGGTATGGCGCTGGATCGCGAGATCCTTGATCTCGCGGCTCTCGAACTCGCGGCGGATCTTCTCGGCCTCGTCCCAGTCCTTGGCGAAGACCACGTCGTAGGCGCAGGTGTTGTGCACGTCGCCGCGCTTGAGCCACCAGCCGGACGCCGCCTCGAAATCCGGGGCGGTCCGGTTGGCCTCCGGCGTCGTCCGGCGCACCACCGTGGGCGGGTAGGAGAGGCCGGGCGTGTTCGCGAAGGACTCGAGCATGCGCGTGCGGTAGCAGCCGAGGACGGAGTCGGCGGGGTTGACCGTCACGACGCCGGTCTCGCTCTCGAGCTTCTTGAGGCGCATCAGGCGGGGGTAGGTCTCGCACATCGGCACGATGAGGTCGTAGCCCTTGCCGTCGGCGCGGTCGAACTCCTCGGGGGTCATCACCGTGACCTCGGTCTTGAGGATCGAGAGCTGGTCCATCACGGCCTTGAGGATGAGCGCGTCGTCCGACTCGCGGCCGGGGGAGTTCTGCGTCTCGCGTAAGATGCCCAGAGCTTTCATCGCTTGGTCTCCGTGGTGAGGAATGATTCGGCCGCGGCGATGTCCTCGGGGCGGTCGACGTCGAGGGATTTGGAAAGGGTCACGCCCATGACGACCTCGCCGGAGGCGACGAGTCCCTGCCAAAAATCCCTTAATCGAGAATGCCGTTCGGCTTCAGGCATCGCCGTCGCGGCCTTCTGAGTCATGTAATAAAGGCCGCAAGTCACGGCGTTCTTATCCTTGGCGTCAGCGCCCAGCGCCGTTACGCGGCCCTTCGCGTCGGTGTCGGCCCACAAGGGTTTCTCGTCGTCGACGTGTGATGTTAAAGCCAGCCCGGCGGCCGCCTTCGCCGTGCGGCAT
>JACPFR010000048.1 GCA_016182905.1 Elusimicrobiota bacterium | reverse complement strand
GGTGACTTCCGCGAGCTTGACCTCCGCCGGGGATGCCGAGTCCAAGTGAACTCCGAGCGGAGTACCCTGGCCATCAACCAGAACCATAAGCTTCGATCCCTTCCCGCGTTTGGTTTTGCCGACTTTGAGTCCCCTTTTTTGGCGCTGAAGAAAGTGCCGTCCAGGAAGCACTCGTCCCAGCGTACTTGGCCGCGTTCGTTGAGCTGGGCGAGGAAGGTCCGCCAGAGCTTCTCCAGCGTTCCATCCTTGGTCCATTGTCCCAGCCGCAGATGGACCGTGCTCTTCTTGCCGTATCGGGGCGGCAGTTCGCTCCATTGGGCGCCGGTCCAAAGAATCCAGAGGATACCCTCGAAGCACTTGCGGTCGTCGGCCCAAGGCCGGCCGCCCTTCGGAGCGGCTTTGCGAGGAGGAAGCTGTTTGCTGACTTCCACCCATTGCTTCTCGGTCAATTCTCGCCAGGCCATGCGCCGTCTCCCTGCTGAACAGGCATTCCTCGGCGGAAGAAGCAATCATGCAATTTTCAGCAGGGTTGTTGGATGACTTCTAATCACAGTATCTCTGTAGCTCGGGGAATCGGCCCCGGGGTATCCACGATCCGGCCTCAACCGGATGAGTCCAGGGGAAGCGAGCGTGCTCGCTTCCTCGTTTTTATTGCCGAAGGGGTCAAATGAAACGCCACCTATCGATTCTTGTCGTTGGCCTCTCTCTTTTCGGAGGACGAAGCTTCGCGCGTGAACCGCAAGCTCCCCCGCCTCCGACCGAGCGATCATCTCCGGCCGGATCGATTGGCAAGGACCCACAGAGCGGCTCGATCTTCGTCGGACATTACGGTGAGACCATCGAGCTGCCGCATAACTGGACCGCCGAGGCGGAACTGCGCGACGAAACGGAAGCGGTTTATTTCCACCGCAAATCCCATGATGATTTCGGGTTCAGGCCGTTCCAACCGAAAAAGGCGGACTACAAGCCTGAGAGCTTCACGCCGATGGGGCTCGTAGAGCTCGTTGTCATCCCCAAAGACGCCCCCGGCGGACTGCGAAGTCTCAAGGCGATCCGGGCCGCTAAGGAATCCGAGTTGAAGCAGACCGGCGCCGAGTACAAGATTTTCAACGGGGGCGGAGATTGGCCTCTGACTGCCTTTCATGTCGAGACGATTAGGCCTTACAAGTTGTGGCAGACATACGCGGAGTCTCCGAACGAGTTCTATATCCTCACGATGGGTATCAGTTTGAAGCGCGGCGACGACGGATTCGACCAGGAGCGAGCACTTTCCCACCAATCTGCAATGCAAGTCCTGGCGCGGTCGTTGAGTGATTACTTGCGCCTCGCGCACGAAAGGACTCTCGGTGGAAAACTATTCAGGTTCCGGAGGGGATCCGCCGACGGATTCATATCCGATTTCAAAACCTTGTTCGGAGATCCGCCGTGGGTGCCCAAGATATTGGGGGCGGTTGGGGCGCTCCTGGCGATCCTCACTCTGTGGCCGGGAACGACGCAACTCACCCGCCGGTTCCGATTCTTCGGCCGAAGCTTGCTGGCTTTCGCCCTTCTCACCGGGCTCGCTGGTTTTCTCGCCGTATTCCTTCCCGCTCGTTTCTGCGACGCCTCCTGGAACTCGGATGAGATTCCCGCGCTCATCCCGGTTCTGCTGATTCCCGGAGCCAGTTGGGCGGCGGCGCGCGCGTTCGGCAGCGCTCGCCCGCTGAGGGTGCTCGCCCTGACCGGAATCGTCGCGGCGGCATGGACCGTCGCGATTTTATGGGGTGCGGATTTGAAGAATCTGGATGAGGCCGTCATCGTGGCCCTCAACAACACGTTCATTCTTTGCTTCGTCGGCCTGACATTCGGAATCGCTTACTGCTTTGGATTTGGCCCGCTGACGAACGACGAGAAAACTCGATGAAACTCGCGGTATTGCTCGCCTCACTCGCTTTGTTTCGCATGCCTGCCCAGGCCGCGGTCTGACGTCGGAGCTCTACCATGTGAAGCCGACCCATGAAGACGAGATCACGATCGGCCAGCCCGCCGAGGCGGACATGCAGTATATGGCCGGATTGAAAGCGACCTGGGGCCCCGAGGTGACCGACTCCGGCCCCGGCGTCAAGCTCGCGGTACGCATCGACGGTTCCGACGGCAAGCCCCATTTCATGGGCGCGACGAAAATGGATCCCTACAAGCCGGAAGGGCGGTTTGCCGTGACCTTGCTCGATGGTCGAGTTTTAATTTCGAAAGATACCTTCCAAATTGCCGTGGACAAGAAAAACCTGGGGTTTGGCACCGTCCCGTTTCCTGTGGAAATTTAAAAGCGTAACCTCTGGTTGAGAAAGCCGTACAACCACGCCAGTTTGCAGCTGGCGAACCAGGAGGTTACGCTCACATGAAGTCTATCAAGGCCGTACCCGTCCGTACAACCGCCGTGGCGTTGCCGTTTTCGATGGACGTCCTCAGCGAAGTCGCTCGTGACCGCGTCCGCCAGGCCCTGAGCCTGGTCGCCCAGGAAGAACTGACCGCTTTCCTCGGCGCCGGCATCTACGCGAGAACCGAGACGTGCCGCGGCTACCGCAACGGCACCAAGACCCGAACGCTGACCACCTCGTTCGGCCCGACGGAACTCGTGGTGCCGCGAGCGCTCGTCTTCGACGGTGAACGACACCGCGAATGGCAGTCGCAGATCGTCCCGCGCTACGCCCGGCGCACGCGAGAGGTGGACGCGGCTCTACTGGGCCTTTACTTCGGCGGCGTCAACACGCGGCGGGTGAAGCAGGCGATCCGGCCGCTGCTCAAGAACTCGCCGCTGTCGAAGTCGTCGATCTCGCGCGTGATCGTGCAGCTCCAGGCGTATTTTGAGAACTGGAGCCAACGGAATCTGTCCCGCGAGGATATCCGCTACATGTACCTGGACGCGACCTTCATGCCCGTCAGGTGCGGCGGCAAGACCGAGCGGCTGCCGATCATGGTCGCCATCGGCGTGCGCGGCACCGGCGAGAAGGTGCTGCTGAGCCTGGCGGTCATGGGCGTTGAAAGCACGGCGGCCTGGAGCGGGTTCGTGACGGATCTCGCCGACCGCGGGCTCAAGCGCATGGAGCTGGCCATCGTGGACGGCAACAAAGGGCTGACGCGGGCGCTTCTGGAGCTGTGGCCGAATCTGCCGATCCAGCGCTGCACCGTGCACAAGCTCTGGAACTTGCTCGGGCACGCGCCGAAGTCGCTGCAAGGCGAGGTGAAGGCCGACTACGACGCGATCATCAACGCCGACGGCATAGAGCAGGCGAAGGCGGCGTACGGCGCGTTCATGCGCAAATGGAGCAGGAAGGCCGAGAGCGTGGCGAGATCGCTCGAGGACGCCGGGATGGACCTGCTGACCTTCATGCGCTTCCCAAAGAAGCAGTGGCGCTCGCTGAAGACCACGAACATCGTCGAGCGCCTCAACCTCGAGTTCCGTCGCCGCACGAAGACGCAGGGCGTGTTTCCGACGCAATCCTCGGTTCTGGTGCTGTTGTTCGGGCTGGTCGCCTCGGGGATGGTCCGGATGCGCAAGATCGGCGGCTACGAGACGATGCAAACCGGCGTGCCGTCCGTTGAAGCCGTTTCACTCAAGGCTTTAGCCGTGGCGTAAGATGAAATAGGAGACACCGATCGAGTAGAATCAGGAACTCAACCAAAGGCTACGACAATTTCCACAGCTTTCGGGACGCCGCCGGGGTTTCTCGCCCATATCATTTATCACGAAACGCGCCACTATAATCGTCTGTCCTGGAAGGATAAATCCGGGAAAAACCGCAGTTGGGCGACTCCGGACGAGGAAGAGAGAGACGCCTATAAGGCCGATGCGGCTATGGGACGTGTTTTCGGCCTGAAAGATAAGGAAATCGAGGAACTCAATTCGCAGTATAGAGATTACGATAACGCCGTGAAAACCGGGAAGCCGATCATAGACGTTCATCTTACACCCGAGCAGGAAAACGCCTGGAAAATTGAGTACGAACAGCGGCAGATTAACCTCGACGACGAATTCAGGGCATTGGCGAAGGACGTCGAGGACGAGACCGCGCGGCAGCTGGCGCTGCAGGATCGAGAACGTGCGGAGAGGGAGCGGCTTGCCCGAGAGGCGCAGGCGGAGCGCGAGAGACAGGCGCGTAAAGCTGAAGAAGAGCGCCTCGCGCAGGAACGCGCCGCAGAGGCCATGTGGCAAGAAAGGGACGCCGCCGCCGCTGTATGCGGCTATTCCCCCGTATATCAGCGAAGTTCCGGAATTTTTCTGTGGTATTCGGCTCAAAATGAGCTCGGATTTTTAAGGCAACCACCACCGCGAGATTGACCACGAACGAGTATCGGATCGCATTTCTTCTCCGCCGCGCCTGCTATGGAGCCGTGCACGATTCCGAGCACAATCCGCCGCGCGCATGCAATGATGCCGCCCGGCTCATTTACCCGTTCGCGGTCCAGGACCATGGCGCGGCCAAGCTGGACGCAATGTTTGGTCCGGACAGAGGCGACCGGGCGTGCTTATACCACATCATCGCTCAGTCGAGCGGGATCACCGATACGGCCTCGTTCGATAAGCTCCTCGCCAAATATCAAAAACAGCTGGCCAAAGAGAAGCGTGAATACGATAAGCGATGGCGCTCCCCCTCCCCCCCGCGCGGCGATGACGGCTCCCCCAGGGGTGAACGCCCGCCGCGCGAGGACAATCGAAGACCGGATCCGGACCATGACGAAGTTCGTCGGCGTATCGGTGGCCCGTTCCGTCCGTGAAATGGAAGCCCAACGGTAGCCCTGATGCCAAAGTGCGTTTTTCGGACCATGACTACCACCGTCTTGGAGCTACGTGCCATGTCCCGACCGTGGAAGGCGCCAAAGACATCGTTATCGGTTTCAAGCGGCCCGAGGGGACTTACTCTGAACTTTATTTGACGGACAAATCCGGCGTCCTGCGCGCCACCGCGATCTAGGAACCCAGCGGTCTCGTCAGCCGCTCATGTCCCGATGCTCACAGGCGCAGTGTAGTAGACTCTCGCTCAACGGATGAAAACGTTTCTGGTGACGGGCGCGACGGGCTACGTGGGCGGGCGGCTGGTGCCGCGCCTGCTCGGGCCGGGGCGCGCGGTCCGCGTCCTGGTGCGCGATCCCGGCCGCGTCGTGGGACGGCCCTGGGCGGACGGCGTCCAGGTCGTCCGCGCGGACCTAGGGACGGGCGAAGGGCTGACGGAGGCCCTGCGCGGGGTGCACACCGCCTACTACCTCGTGCACTCGATGTCCGGCGGCGGGGACTTCGCCGGGCACGACCGGGAGGCCGCGCGGCGCTTCGGCGCGGCGGCGCGCGAGGCCGGCGTCGCGCACGTCGTCTATCTGGGCGGGCTGCTGCCGCGGGCCGCGGCCTCGGAGCACCTGGCCAGCCGCGCCGAGGTGGGCGCGATCCTCGCCGCGGCCGCGCCGACGACCGAGCTGCGCGCGGGACCCATCGTCGGCTCGGGCTCGGCGTCCTTCGAGATGGTGCGCTACCTCACCGAGCGCCTCCCCCTCATGCTCGCGCCCGGCTGGATCGACCACGAGGTCCAGCCCATCGCCGTGCGCGACGTGCTCTCCTACCTGACGCTGGCGGCCGACCTCCCCCCGTCGGGCGTCGTCGACGTCGGCGCCGGCCGCCTCACCTTCCGCGGCATGGTGGAGGCCTACGCCGAGCTGCGCGGCCTGCGCCGCGTCATCTGGACCGTCCCCGCCCTGATGCCCCGTCTGGCCGCGCGCTGGATCGGGGCGCTCACTCCGATCCCGAACGCGCTGGCCGTGCCGATCGTCCAGGGGATGATGCAGGACCTGGTCGCCGACACGCGCCGCGCCCGGGAGGTCTTCCCCGGCGTCGTCCCGCTCGATTACCGCACCGCGGTCTCCCTGGCGCTCGTGCGCGTGGAGAAGGGCGAGGTGGAGACGCGCTGGAGCGGCGCTTTAGGCCACGGCCCGACGGCGGAGCTCGAGGATAGCGAGGGCCTGGCGCGCGAGACGCGCTCGCGCCTGGTGCGGGCCTCGCCCGAGGCGGTCTTCCGCGCCTTCAGCGGCGTGGGCGGCGACCGGGGCTGGCCCGCCTGGGAGTGGGCGTGGATCGCGCGCGGCGCCCTCGACCGCCTCGCGGGCGGGCCGGGCCTGCGCCGCGGGCGGCGGCATCCCGACGAGATCCTCCCCGGCGAGGCCCTGGACTTCTGGCGCGTCGAGGCGGCCGAGCCCCCGCGCCTGCTGCGCCTGCGGGCCGAGATGCGCCTGCCGGGGCGCGCGTGGCTGCAGTGGGAGGCCTTCCCCGAGGAGGGCGGCACCCGCCTCGTGCAGACCGCGCTGTTCGCGCCCGACGGCCTGCTCGGCACGGCCTACTGGTACGGGCTGTACCCGTTCCACCAGTTCATCTTCTCCGCCATGGTCGACGCGCTCGCCCGCCGGGCGGAGTCGACGGGGAACGGCGTTTAAACACAAGGACACAGAGAAAAACGGAAAGAATGGCAACTGTCTCGGTGTCTTTGTGGTTAATCCTTTCCCGGAATCACGGCCCAGGATGGCAGCCGGCGCAGACCTGCTCGATCCCCTTCTTGAGCGGAGCCTTGCGGTGGGCGCCGAGCTCGTGGCACTTGGCGCAGCCCATCATGTCCGCGTGCATCGAGTGCGGCATGACCTTGCCCTTGTGCTGGACCGTCTCCGCCGGGACCTTCACGCCCGCCTTCTGGTGGCAGAGCACGGCGCAGTAGGAGCCCGAGATCAGCGGCTGGTCGGAGAGGTCCGCGACCTTCCCCCCGGCCTGGGCGGCGGCCGCGTCGAGGTCCGCGTCGACGCGCCGCAGCGCGACCGACGCGAGGTAGACGTTGTGCTCGGCTCGCTTCTTGCCGATGAAGCCGAGGACCTTCTGCGCCTGGGCGAGCGTCGCCTTCGGCTTCGCCCTGCCGGCCTCGGGCATCGCGTCGATGGCCTTGGCCGTCTCCGCGGCCTTCGCGGCGAGCGCGGCCTCGGTCTTGAGCACCTCGGTGCGCACCGAGCCCCACATGCCCTCGAACTTGGGGCCGTGGCAGCGCACGCAGGCCTGGTCGCCCGCGACGAAGTTCACCTCGGCCCGGCCGTCGGCGCTCTTTGCTCCCGTTTCTTTCTGATAATGGCAGCCGGAGCAGTCGACCCGCGCCAGGAACATCGGGCTCGGGATCTCGGGCAGGCCGAGGGCCTTGACCCGTCCGGAGTAGAAGTCGATCTCGCCCGCGTGCTTGTCCTTGTGGCACAGGCCGCACTCGAAGGTCGGAGTCGGCTGGTGGTTCGAGATGGCCTGCGGCACGCGCATGGCCGCGGCCTGGACGGCCTGGCCGGGGACGGCCTCGCCTTTGATCGACGGAAGGCGCCCGCCGGTGTCGGCGAAGCCGTGGCGGATCTCCTGGTGGCAGTGGATGCAGGCGATGTTCTTTCCCGTGACGTGCGACTCGTGGAGCATCGGGATGTCTTCGTACATCTTGAGCGTCTCGGGAGTGTTGTGGCAGGTCACGCAGCGGTCCCGGGGCGCGGCTCCCTCGCCGCGGACGACGTCGCGGTGGCAGCTCTGGCAGGCGACGCCGCGGTTGACGAACTCGGCGTGGCGGTAGGTGGCCCCGCCGACGTTGAACTCCTTCTTGGGCACCTGGTGACAGCCGGTGCAGCCGCCGATGGGCTTGAGGTCGCGGCCCGTGCCCTGGCCCTTGAAGTGGCACAGGTAGCAGGCGTCGTAGGTGACCTCGATGTGGCTGCCGACCATGACCTGCGAATGGCAGGACACGCAGCGCAGCTGGCGGCCGCGGCGCTTCTCGGTCAGGTGGGGACGGTGGTCGAAATTGATCCCGGTCTTGGCGACGACGCGGCCCTCGAGCAGGCGCGTCGAGTGGCAGCCGGAGCGCAGGCAGGAGGCGTCCTCGACCTCGGCGAAAGGCTTGGAGGAGTAGGTGCGGGTGACGTACTTGGCGACCTGGGACATCGCCTGGAACTTCTTCCAGAGCAAGGTCTGTTTGTCGGCCGGCGGGTAATGGCATTCGACGCAGGCGACCTTGTTGTGCTTGGAGTCCTTCCACGCCTTATAGTACGGGGCCATGATGTGGCAGGAGTTGCAGAAGGTCGGGCTTTCGGAGTACTTCACCGAGCCGACGGTGGCGGCGAGGAAGATCACGACGAGACCGGCCGCCAGCATGGGAACGGTGACGGTCCAGCGTCCGATCTTGAAAGATTTCATGTTATCTATGCCCCTTTTCGTCGTGATGTCCGTCTTCGTCTTCTTCATGCAGGTACGTCTCTCCCGTCAGCCAGGCCCAGTTCAGCGGATACACGTCGGGATCGAGCAGGACCCAGTAGCCGTGCCAGATCAGGATCGCGAGGCAGGCGAGGACCGCCTCTAGGTAGTGCACCACGCGCGAGACCTCGATGACCCACAGCGGGAGATAGGCCATCGCCAGGTTGTGCAGGAGGAGCAGGCCTCCCGTCGCGGTCATGACGAAGGAGCCCCAGACCAGCGCGAAGTACTCGAACTTCTCGATGTAGGAGAACTGCGCGAGGACGGGCTTCTTGCTCGTGAGGCCCGCGTTGTAGGCCAGGACCTTGACCGGGTCGAACAGGTCTCGCGCCGCGGGCAGCATCGCCGCCAGGCGCTTGCGCCCGGGCGCGGTGGCGAGGTAGGCCAGGTGCCGGCCGCCGATGACGAGGAACAGCGCCGCCGCGGAGCGGTGCGCGTAGCGGCGCGCCGTCTCGCCGCCGACCATCGTCAACGGCCGGGCCCACCAGGCGTCGGGGAAGTGGAGCGCCAAGCCGCTGTAGGCCAGCAGGAGGAAGGAGACCGCGTTGAGCGCGTGCTGCCAGCGCTCGTTGACCGACAGCGGGACCTCGTCCTCCCGGCGGCGGCGGGCGCGCGGCAGGCGCATCTTGCGCCACAGGTCGAGGAGGTTGTGGAAGACCATCCCGATCACGGTCAGCGGGATGGTGATCCGGTAGAGCAGCGCGGCCCAGCCGGCCAGCGCGCTGCCGCCGCCGCCGTCGGAGAGGGCCTGATGGATCTTCACTCCGCCCGCCCAGCGGGCGCCGGCGCCGGGGTGGCACTGGCCGCACGTCCGCGTGAGGTTGCTCGGGTTGGTCCGCGAGGCCGCGACGGTCGAGGGCTGGACGTCGTGCCAGCCGTGGCAGGAGGCGCAGTCGGCGACCTTGACGTCGCCGGACTTGCCCGCCATGCCGTGGAACGAGGAGAGGAAGGTGTCGACGCGATCGCCGGCCACGCCGCGGCCGATGACCTGGGCCGACCGGTGGCACTGGACGCACGCCTCGGAGCGCGCGCCGCGGGACACGCGGCTGCCCTCCTCGCCCGGCCCGCGGATGTCGTGCTCGCCGTGGCACTCGACGCAGGTCGGCGCGGCGCGCACGCCCCGGGCCGAGGCCTGGCCGTGGACGCTCGCGGCGAACTTCCGGGACTCGACGCCGTGGCACTGCCCGCACGTCTTCACGATCCGCCCCGCCGCGATGCGCGAGCTGGGATCGCTCGGCGGACGGATGTCGTGCGAGCCGTGGCAGCTGGCGCAGGTCGCGGCGTGCCCCCCCTCACGGCCGGCCTCGGCGTGGGTCGAGTTCATGTACGCCTTGTACATGTCGTTGGCGCTCAGGCCGTGGCGGCGGGCCAGCTCGGGATCGCTGTGGCACTTCGCGCAGGTCTCGGGCAGATGGAGCGGGGAGACGCTCGACAGCGGGTCGGCGACCTTGCGGATGACGTGGCCGCCGCCGTGGCAGGAGAGGCAGATCGCCGCGTCGGGGTCGCCGTGGCCGTTCGCCTTCCCGTGGACGCTCCCTTTGTATTCGCGCACCTGCTTCACGTGGCATTGCGCGCACAGGGAGAGGCCGAGCTTGGACGGGCTCCGCGCGGCGTGGCTGCCGTGGCACGCGGTGCAGGCGTTGGCTGTCCCATTCTTGCGCGCCGCGAAGACCGCGGCGTGGACGCCGGACGAGATCGCCTTCTTCGCGCCGGCGTGGCAGTTCGAGCAGTCGACCTTGGCGACCTTCCCGGGGTGCGGATACTCCTTGATGTCGGCGTGGCAGCCGACACAGGCCGAGCGCGCGTGGCGCGACGAGGCGAACGCCTTGGCGTCCACGACGGGGGCGCCGGAATCCGCGCTCCCGTGGCAGGCGAGGCAGCTCTCGGCGTCGGGAGGCGCCTCGGCCGCTCCCGCGGGGCCGGCGACATACAGGGCGCACGCGAGAACGGCTGTCAGGCGCGTCACAAATCCCGGATGTCTCGGCAGCATGGCGTACATCGGCTAAGCAACGAACATGCCAACCCTTCGCGCCCCGAAAAAAGAGCGGGCGCCGGATCGCTCCGGCGCCCGCGTCGCGGATGATGGGCCTACGGCCTGGTTATTTCTTGTCCTTCTTGTGGCACTTCATGCAGCTGCCCTTGGCCGCGAAGACGACCTTGTCGCCGTGCTTGAACTTGCCGTCGTGACATTTGCCGCAGGTCTTGCCCTCGTACATGTCCTTCATCTTCAGCTCGTCGGACTTCTTCTGGGCGAACAGCGGCTCCTTGCCGCCGTGGCAGGCGTCGCAGCTGCCGAGCATGTCGGCGTGCGCCTTGTGCTGGAACTTCACCGCGCCCATCTTGGCCTTGTCGTAGTTGATGAACTCCGGCGCTTCCTTGGCGTCGTCCTTCGCCTCGACCTTGGCTTCGGCCGCCGGCGCCTTCTTGTCTTCGGCCTTCGCCGTGCCCGCATAAGCGAACGCCGCGGCCAACGCGCCGCAGATCATGAACAACGACCAGAATTTCCGCATGTCCAGTATCCCCCTTTATATTCAACGACGATCTTAGCCCCCGCAACAAAAATGCCGAATCCGGCTATCCTATCCCTCCGGCATGATCGTTGCAATAGCTCCGGCCATGATCCTCGCCTTCGCGTCCCTGTTCTGCCTGATCCTCGCGGCTCATTTCCTGCGCACGGGCGCCATGCCCGGGGTCCTGGTCTGTCTGGCGCTTCCGGTCGTCGCGGCGCTCACCCGCGCCCGGTGGGCCCTGCGCAGCCTCCAGGCGGTCCTGGTATTAGGGAGCGTGAGCTGGGTCGTGACCGCGCTCCGCCTCGGGGTCCAGCGCCGCGCCGCCGGGGAGCCCTGGCTCCGGATGGCCCTCATCCTCGGCACGGTGGCGGCGCTGTCGGCCCTGGCCGCCGCCCTCCTGTCCCGGCGCTCGGTCCTCGACCGATTCCCCTCCGCGTCCCCTCCCCCGGCCGTCTGAGGATCGAGGTTTGGCCGTTCTGTTGCTGAGACGATTGGTCATGCGAAGACAAGACCTGACCTCCCGCCTCGCCTCCCTCTTCAGCTCGATGGAGCTCACCGTTTTCTGCCTCATCGTCCTCATGATCCTGACCGTGGCGTGCACCCTCGCCCAGGTCAACCTCGGCGTCCACATGGCCGTGGAGCAGTACGTCCGGTCCTTCTTCGTGTGGTGGCGCCCCGAGTTCCTGCCGTTCGCCGTCCCCGTGTTCCCGGGCGGCGGGCTGGCCGGCGGCCTTCTCCTCTTGAACCTCGGTATGGTCCAGTTCCGCCGCCTCGAGTTCTCCTGGCGGAAGGCGGGCCTCTGGATCATCCACTTCGGCATGGCGCTCCTCTTCCTCGGCGAGTTCGCCGCCGCGTTCCTCCAGGTCGAGAGCCACCTCACCATCGAGGAAGGCCAGACCATGAACTACAGCCAGGACGCCCGCCGCATGGAGCTCGCCGTCGTCGACGCGACCGACGGGGACGCCGACGACGTGCGCTCCATCCCGACGTCCATGATCAAGGAGCGCGCGGAGATAACCGACGCGTCCCTGCCGTTCGCCCTGCGCGTCCAGGCCTACTACGAGAACGCCGAGCTGAGCATGCGCGGTCCGGGCGACCCCGCTTCGCCGGCCACCGCCGGCGTCGGAACCGGAGTCCTCGCGCGGCCCGCGCCGCGCCCTCTCGGAGAGGAGCAGGACATGCCCGCCGCGCTCATCGAGCCCGTCGCGCGGGACGGCCGCAGCTACGGCGTCTTCCTGCTCTCCCCGAACCTCGGCGCGCCCCAGGAGTTCGTCCATGAAGGGCGGCGCTGGCGGATGTCCCTGCGCCCGAAGCGCTACTACATGCCGTTCTCGCTGACGCTCAAGGACTTCAAGCACGACGTGTATCCCGGCACCCGGATCCCGAAGAACTTCTCGAGCCTGGTGCGCCTGCTCGATCCGCGCTCCCGGGACGACCGCGACGTCCTCATCTACATGAACTCCCCGCTCCGGCACGGCGGCCTGACCTTCTATCAGGCGAGCTTCGGGAAGAACGACACCCTCTCCGTGCTCCAGGTCGTGCGCAACCCCTCCTGGACCTTGCCCTACATCTCGTGCGCGCTCGTGGCCGTCGGCCTCCTCTGGCACTTCGGCATGATGCTGCGCCGGACCCTCGGAGGACTGTCATGAGCGCCCGGAACCTCTTCGCCGCCGTCTTCGTCTCGGGGCTCGTCCTCGCCGCCTGGCCCGCGGTCAAGCCCGCCCCCCGCTCCGGCTTCGACGTCGAGGGCTTCGGCCGCCTGCCGTCCCTGGAGGGCGGACGCGTCAAGCCGATCGACAGCTTCGCGCGCAGCACCTTGCTCATGATCCGCAGCAAGCAGACCGTGCGCGTCGACGGGAAGGCGCTCTCCGCGACGCGCTGGCTGCTCGACTCCGCCTTCAAGCCCGAGACCTCCGACACCTACGCCGCCTTCGTCGTGGACGATCCCGAGGTCCTGGGCCTGCTCGGCCTCGCGCAGGGCAAGGGCCGCTATTACGCCTACTGGCAGCTGGAGCCGAAGCGCGAGGAGATCAGCCGCCAGGCGCAGGCCGCGGACGCGGTCCCCTCGGGCGCGCGCTCCCGCTTCCAGAACGCCGTGCTCGCCCTCGACCAGAGGATGAGCGGCTACGAGCGCATCAAGAACACCTTCATGCCGTCCGGCCGCGGCGACCCCGCCGCCGAGCTGGCGTCCTTCCAGGCGCTGATGAAGGAGGCGATGGCCGCGCTGAAGTCGGGCAAGCCCTCGAAGAAGACCGCCGAGATGATGGGCCGTCTCGACGGGAGCATGCGGGGCTATCAGTTCCTGGCCGAGGCCGCGGCGTTCAAGTCCGCGCCGCCGAAGCCCGGCGAGCCGGAGGAGGCGTGGGCCAGCTTCGGCGAGGCCGTGCTCAGCCCCGGCGGAGCCCTCGACCTTCACCCCAGCGCTGCGCTGTTCGCGCGCATGGCCGGCGCCTACCGCGCAGGCGACGCCGCCGCCTTCAACGCGGCCGTGGCCGAGCAGTCCGCCTGGGCCGAGGCCAACGCGCCCAAGGCCGCGCGCCAGGCCCGGGCCGAGGCGCTGTTCAACCGAGCCCAGCCCTTCGTCTCGGGCATGACCTTGTACGTCGCAGCGCTCCTCCTGGTCTTCGCGTCGTGGGCGACCCGGCGCGAGGACGTCGCGGCCGCGGCCCGGGCCGCCGCCTGGGCGGCCTTCACCGTGCACACGCTCGGCCTCCTCTCCCGCACCGTCCTACAGGGGCGCCCGCCGGTGACCAACCTCTACTCGTCGGCCGTCTTCGTCGGCTGGGGCGCCGCCTTCCTCGGCCTGTTCGGCGAGAGGGTCCACCGCCGGGGCTTCGCCGCGGCGGGCGCGGCGACCGCGGGCTTCGCGACCTTGCTCGTCGCCCACCACCTCGGCTCCTCGGGCGACACGATGGACGTGATGCGCGCGGTCCTCGACTCGAACTTCTGGCTCGCCACCCACGTGATCACGGTGACCATCGGCTACAGCGGGACTTACCTGGCGGGCCTGCTCGCGATCGCCTGGATCGTGCGGCGCCACGCCCTGCGCAAGCCCGATCCCGCCGACGACAAGGCGCTCGTCTCCCTGACCTACGGCGTGCTGGCCTTCAGCCTGTTCTTCAGCTTCCTCGGCACCGTGCTCGGCGGCATCTGGGCCGACCAGAGCTGGGGCCGCTTCTGGGGCTGGGACCCGAAGGAGAACGGCGCGCTGCTCATCGTGCTGTGGAACGCGCTGATCCTCCACATGCGCTGGGCCGGCTTCGTGCGCGAGCGCGGGATCATGCTGATGTCCGTGTTCGGCAACGTGATCACGAGCGTGTCCTGGTTCGGCGTGAACATGCTCGGCATCGGCCTGCACTCCTACGGCTTCATGGACTCCGCGTTCTGGTGGCTGCTCGCCTTCAGCGTCAGCCAGCTGGCGATCATCGCGGTCGGGGCGCTGCCGCCCCGCTTCTGGAGCCACGCCCGCCAGGCGGACGCCTAGCTCAGCGCGACGCGGATTGGGACTGCCAGAGGCGGGCGTACACGCCGCCCTTGGCGAGGAGCTCGGCGTGCGAGCCGACCTCGACGATCTTCCCGGCCGCGAGGACCACGATGCGGTCCGCGCCGGAGATGGTGGTCAGGTTGTGGGCGACGACGAGCGTCGTCGGCTTCGAGCCCGAGGCGCCGGACGCGAGATGGTCGAGCGTCTCCTGGATCTCGCGCTCGGTCTTCTTGTCGAGGGCCGAGGTCGCCTCGTCGAGGAGCAGGACGCGGGGCTTCTTGAGCAAGGCGCGCACGATGGCCACGCGCTGGCGCTGGCCGCCGGAGAGCGTCGCCCCTCCCTCGCCGACGCGCGTGTCGAGGCCGGCCGGGAACGCCGCCGCGTCGTCGACGAAGCCGGCCTTGGCCGCGGCGACCGCGGCCGCGAGCTCGGCGTCGGTCGCGTTCGGGCTGCCGTAGGTCAGGTTGTAGCGTAAAGAGTCGTCGAAGAGACGCGTCTCCTGAGGGACCTTGGCGATGGCCTCCGACAGCGGGCCTTCGCCGGCCTTGGAGACGTCGGCGCCGTCGATGGTGATGCGGCCGCTCTGCGGGGTCCACAGGTTCTGGAGCAGCTTGAGCAAGGTGCTCTTGCCCGAGCCCGACTCGCCGACGAAGGCCACGGTCTCGCCGGGCTTGATCGTCAGGCTGAGGCCCTCGATCCCGCCCTGGCCGTCGGCCGCGTAGCGGAAGGAGACGCCCTCGAAGGAGATCGCGCCGCCGCCGGCGGGCAGCGGCGTCCCGGCGTCCGCCGAGGGCTTCTCCGCCAGCCACTCGCGCACCACTCCGGTCTCGCCGCGCGCGGTCTTGTACTCGAGCCAGCGCGAGGACAGGCCGTCGAAGGCGGACTTGATCGCGGCCGCGTAGAAGGTCATCACGACGATCGCGCCGATGGACAGGCCCATCGACGCGGCGACGGCCCACGCGCCGACGATGTAGATCAGCTGCTTGGTGAAGAAGTCGGTGAGCGCGCTCGAGAGCATGTGGGCGGTGCCGCCGACGCGGGCGTCCTCCTCCCCGATCTCGACGAGGGCCTGGGCCTTCGCGCGGTACTTCTCGTTCTCCTTGGCCTCGCCGGCGAAGGTCTTCACCGTCTGGATCAGCTCGAGCGGCTCCTGGCCCTGGCGGCCGAGGTCGGCGCGGCGCAGGCTGAAGGTCGCGTACAGCGCCTCGCGTTTCTGGCCGAACCAGCCGTTGATGACGCCCAGTATGGGAAGCATCACGAAGACGACGGCGCCGGCGACGGGATTCGCGGCGAGCAGGAGGCCGGTGGCCAGCGCGAGCGAGACGATGTTCGCGGCGACGGGCACGCGGGAGTCCAGGTTCTTCTTGAGCAGGGCGTCGGCGTCCTCGCTCAGGCGGCTGGCCAGGCCCGCCGAGTCGTTCTTCAGATGGAAGTCCATGCCCTTGCCGTGCAGGCGGCCCATCAAGGTCTTGCGCACCGAGGCGAGCGCCCGGGCTCTCAGGACGCCCTGCTTCACGGCGTACAGGTACTGCACGCCGATCGCGAGCACGAGCGCCCCGACGGAGAGCGCGGCGAGCGGCCACAGCCCCGCGCCGATGCCGCCCGCGCCGACGACGGAGGCGGCGCCGTCGAGGAAGCGCCCGAGGTAATGAGAGCCGCCGATCCAAAGGGAATATTCGGTCAGGAGGAGCGCGGCGAGCCCGGCCAGCGCCTTGCGCGGCAGGAACGGACGGACCTCGGCGTCGCCGCGGACGTACTCGCCGATCTCGGCCATGCCGGCGCGTATCTTGGTGAAAATGGACCTCTTCGGCGCGGCTTCGGACTCGCTCGCGGTCGCGGCCGCACCCGGACCGGCGTTCTCGTTCGCGGCGGCCGGGGGGTCGGTTTCGGCCACGGCCGAGTCCACCGACCCATAGCCGCCCTCTTTCCAGAGGCGGGCGTAGCGGCCGCCGAGCGCGATCAGCTCGTCGTGCGAGCCGCTCTCGACGATGTTCCCCTTCTCGAGGACGTGGATCGCGTCGGCGCGGCGGATCGTGCTCAGGCGGTGGGCGATGACGATGGTCGTGGGCTTGCGGCCTCCCTCGCCGGAGGTCATCGAGTCGAGGGCCTGCTGCACCTCGCGCTCAGTCTTGTTGTCGAGCGCGGAGGTGGCCTCGTCGAGGATCAGGATGGACGGGTCGCGCAGGATGGCGCGGACGATGGCCACGCGCTGGCGCTCGCCGCCGGACAGGCGCCCGCCGCCCTCGGCCACGGGCGTGTCGAGCCCCTGCGGGAAGCGCGCCGCGTCGAGGGCGAAGGTCGCCCCGGCCTTGCGGATCGCGGCCTCCAGGCGCTCCGGCGTCGCGTCCTCGGCGCCGTAGAGCATGTTCTCGCGCAAGGTCCCGTTGAACAGGCGCGTCTCTTGAGGAACGACGGCGAAGCGCGACAGCAGGCTCTTGCGGGTCACGCCCTTGATGTCCCGGCCGTCGACGGAGATGGTCCCCTCGTTCGCGTCCCACATCCGGAGCAGGAGGCGCGTGATGGTGCTCTTTCCCGAGCCGGTCTCGCCGACGAAAGCTACGCTTTCGCCTGCCTTTATGTCGAAATCGACGTTCTTGAGCACCGCCTCGGCCTGGCGCGAGGGATAGGCGAAGCGGACGCCGCGGAAGGAGACCGCGCCGGTCCCGCGCGGCAGGTCGACGGCGTCGGCGGCGTCCGTGATCGCCGGCCGGCGCATCAGCAGCTCGCGCACCGACTCGGACGCCTTCGCGTTGCGCTTGTAGCGCAGGTACAGGCTGGTGAGCCCCGTGAACGCGTACTTGGCGAAGCCCGCGAACAGCGCGAGCTGGGCGATCTGGCCGAAGGTCAGGCCCCACGCCGCGGCGAGCGCCACGCCGCCGAGGATGTAGATCAGGTGCTTGGTGAAGAACTCGGTGAGGCCGCCGGTGATCAGGCCGTACTTGGCGGTCAGGCGGGCCTCCTGGATCCCCAGCTCGGCGGCGCCGTCGGCCATCTTGCCGTAGCGCGCCAGCTCCTGCTCCCGGGCGCCGAAGGTCTTGACCGTCTCGGCCTGCTGGATGCTCTCCTGGGACTGCTTGAGCATGTCGGCCTTCTGCTCGAGGGCCTTCTTGCCGACCTCTCCGATCTTGTCGCCGAAGCGGCTCGACAGCCAGCCGAGCGCGGGGATCACCGCGAAGGCGGCGAGGCTCAGCGCGGGGCTCGTGTACAGCATCATGCCCACGCCGAAGGTGAAGTGCAGGGCGTAGTGGAGCAGGGACAGCCGCGTGTCGACGTTCTTGTTGGAGAGGTAGTTCGGGTCGTTGAGCAGGCGCCCGGCGAGCTTGCCCGAGCCCTGCGCCAGGTGGAAGTCCATCTCCTGCTCGAGCAGGCTGCGCTGCAGCGCGGCGCGGTACTCGCGCGTCGAGCGCAGTCCGGCGAGGCGGGACTGCACGGCGTGGCCGCGCTCGACCCAGGCGTAGGCCAGCGAGGACAGGATCAAGGCGCCGGAGAGGACCGCGAGCGGGACCATGTGGGCGGCGAGGCCGGTCTTGGCCGCGATCGCGGCGGTGTCGAGCAGGGGACCGATGATGAAGGCCATCCCGATCGAGAGCACCGCGTCGAAGACCAGCAGGAGCTGCGCCTTGCGCATCGAGGGCTTCGCGTCGCCGAGCAGCGGCTCGAGCTCGCGGTCGCCCGTCGCCATGCCTCTGGCGTCCGCGCCGAAGCCCTTGAGCGCGGTCCCGGACCTCTTGAGCAGGGAGCGCACGCGGCCGGGCTTGGCCTCGACGGGCTCGAGCGCGGCGGCGACGTCCTGGCCGTCGAAGCTCTTGCGGGCCTCGGCGGAGGACTGCTCGGAGCTCTTCTTCTCCCCGCCCTCCGAGGCGGCGGGAAGCTGCATCGCGCGCAGCGCCGCGTAAGAGCTTTTCGGGGCCGCGATGACGGGCCGCGCGGCGGCGACCGGCTTGGCCGCGGAGAGCGGGGCGACGGCCGCCGGCTTCGCCGCGGCCGCGACCGGCGTCGGCGCGATCGGCGCGGCGGAAGGCGCCGGCAGGGGCGTCAGGCCGGAGAGAGAGGGCGCGAGGGACGGAGCGTTCGTGAAGGCCGGCGCGCCGAGCCCGGTCTGCGGCAGCACGGGCACGCCGGCCGTCCCGGCCGGGGTCCCGACCGTCACGCGCGCGGTCTGCGCCCAGACCGGACCGCCCGAGAGGGCGGCCATGGCCAGGGCCAGCAACGACGCGATCGCGCGGCTCGGCTTGCTCATCCCCTGATTATGGGGTTATTGCCGTATTCCCACAGGGGGCCGGGGACCCCTTATTTGTTGGGCCCGAGGACCTAGAGGAATTAAACGGATCTCGGACTATCCTCGAGGATAGCCTGTCGTCGAGTTTTTGGTATCATTTAGTCAGGTTTCCAGGGAGGAATCACCATGGGCGGGCATTCACACTGGGCGAACATCAAGCACAAGAAGGGCGCGGCCGACGCCAAGCGCGGCAAGGCCTGGACGAAGCTGTCCCGAGAGTTGTCGATCGCGGCGAAGCTCGGAGGCGGCGACCCTACCGCCAACCCCCGCCTGCGCAAGACGATCGAGGACGCCCGCGCGGTGCAGATGCCCAACGACACGATCAAGCGCGCCATCATGCGCGGCACCGGCGAGCTCGAGGGCGCGGCCTTCGAGGAGCTGACCTACGAGGGCTACGCCCCCGGCGGCGTGGCCCTGCTCATCGAGTGCACCTCCGACAGCCGCAACCGCACTCGCACCGACCTGCACACCATCATCGCCAAGAACGGCGGCGCCCTCGCCGCGCCGAACGCGGTCGCCTGGATGTTCAAGTCCAAGGGCCTGATCACGGTCAAGCAGGAAGGCGCGCTCACCGAGGACGGCGTGATGGGCCTGGCTCTCGACCTGGGCGCGGAGGACTTCAAGGTGGACGGCGACATCTTCGAGATCTACACCGCCCCCAACGACCTCGTCAAGGTCAAGGACGGCCTCGTCGCGCAGAAGATCACGCCCGTCTCCGCCGAGGTCACGATGATCCCCGACAACCTCGTCGCCGTCGACGAGAAGCACGCGCCGCAGGTGCTCAAGCTCATCGAGCTGCTCGAGGCGCTCGACGACGTCAAGAACGTCTACGCCAACTTCGACATCTCCGACGCCGTGATGGAGAAGATGGCGGCTTGAGGGCGTTTATGAAAGAAGGTCGATGCCTTCGAGGTGCTCGTTGATCCTGGGCATCGACCCCGGGCTGCACGAGACGGGCTGGGCCGTCCTGGACGGCGCGCCCTCCTCCCCCCGCCTCGTCGCCTCGGGCGTGATCAGGACCTTGCCCGGCGACGCCCTGCCTCTGCGGCTCAAGGCGATCCATGCGGAGCTCGCGGTCGTGCTCAAGGGACATGCGATCGAGTCGTGCGCGATCGAGGAGATGTTCTTCACCACCATCGCCCACACCGTCCGCGCGACCTTGCAGGCCCGCGGCGTCGCCCTGCTGGCGCTGGCGCAGGCGGGGCACGGCGTGACGGAGTACAACCCGAAGACCGTGAAGCTGTCCCTGACCGGCTCGGGGCGCGCGGAGAAGGCGCAGATGCAGGCCGTCGTGCAGAAGGCCCTGGGCCTCGCCGACAAGCTGCGCCCCAACGACGTGGCCGACGCGGCGGCGATCGCGCTGTGCCACCTGCGCGCCGGACGCGGCAAGGGCCTGCGCGTGCTCGACTCGTGGGGCGCGAAGCGATGATCGCCTCCCTGCGCGGGACGGTGCTGACCAAGGACCTCGAGTCCGTCGTGCTCGAGGTCGGCGGCGTCGGCCACGAGATCAACGTCACCTCGGCGACTGCGTCGCGGCTCCCCGCTCCCGGCGGCGAGGCCCTGCTCTTCATCGTCTCCTCGTACGCGATGTACGGCGGCGGCGAGACCCTGTACGGCTTCCTCTCCGCGCCGGAGAAGGCGATGTTCTGCGCGTTCCGCGACGAGATCCCCGGCACCGGCGCCAAGAAGGCGCTCGAATACCTGGACAAGGCCTCGAAGTCCCTGCCCGACTTCCGCCGCGCCGTGCTGGACCGCGACGAGAAGCTGTTGTGCGCCGTGTTCGGCTTCACGAAGAAGACCGCGACGAAGATCGTCGACGCCCTCAAGGGCAAGATCGACGAGGTCCGCGTCGCCGGGGCGCCGCATCTGAGCCCCTCCGGCGCCTCGATGCCGTCCACCGGCTCCTGGAGCCAGGCGCTCAACGCGCTCGAGGCGCTGGGCTACAAGTTCGCCGACGCGCGCGTCGCGCTGCAGGCGCTGGCCGAGGAGCACGGGGGCAAGGACGTGCCCACCGAGCAGCTCGTGCGCCAGGCGCTGAAGAGGCTCTGACATGGCAAAACCCGACGAGCTCCTGAATCCCGCCGTCCTGCCCGCCGAGGAGACGGCCGACCGCGCCCTGCGTCCCAAAACGCTCGAGGAGTTCATCGGCCAGGACTCGCTGAAGGAGAACCTCAAGATCTTCATCAAGGCCGCCAAGCAGCGCGGCGAGCCGCTCGACCACTGCCTGTTCTACGCGCCCCCCGGACTCGGGAAGACCACGCTCGCCAACATCCTCGCCCGCGAGATGGGCGTCAACCTGCGCACCGCGTCGGGCCCGATCCTCGTGCGCGTGGGCGACCTGGCGGCGCTGCTCACCGACATCTCCGAGGGCGACGTCTTCTTCATCGACGAGATCCACCGGCTCAACGCGGTCGTCGAGGAGGCCCTGTATCCGGTGATGGAGGACTACACCTTCTTCATCTCGACGGGAAAAGGTCCCGCGTCCTCGACCTTGAAATTGGCCGTGCCTCGGTTCACCCTCGTGGGCGCCACCACGCGCTCCGGCCTGTTGACGGGCCCCCTTCGTGACCGCTTCGGCATCGTGGCGCAACTCGGGTTTTATGGGCCGGCCGAGCTTCGCAAAATCGTGCTTCGTTCCTCTCGACTCCTCAATATAAAAACGGACGAGGTGGGAGCGGATGAGATCGCTCGCAGGTGCCGCGGAACGCCCCGGATCGCCAACAGATTATTGAGACGCGTGCGCGACTTCGCGCAGGTGGACGGCGGCGGCAAGATCGACGGCGAGGTCGCGCGCCACGCCCTGTCGAAGCTCGAGGTGGACGCCGAGGGGCTGGACCCGATGGACCGGCGCCTGCTGCGCGCCGTCATCGAGAAGTTCGACGGCGGCCCCGTGGGCGTCGAGAACCTGGCCATCGCGGTCAGCGAGGAGCTCGACACCGTCACCGACGTCGTCGAGCCGTTCCTCATCCAGGCGGGCTTCCTTGCCCGCACGCCGCGCGGCCGCACCGCCACGCCGAAGGCGTACGCGCACCTGGGCCTCAAGGCTCCGCGCCGGGCGCTCGACCTTCTGTGATCGCGGCGACGGCGCTCGCCTTGGCGGCCGCGATGTCCGCCTCCGCCGGGACCGTCCAGGTCGCCATCGTGCGCCAGGCGGGCTCGGCCAAGATCATGCCCGAGGGAAAGATCATGGTCGCCCAACCCGGGACCAAGAGCAAGCCTCTCGAATGGAAGGGCGAGCTGACCTTGCGGCCGCGCGAGGGCGGCCTGCGCCTGGCCGACCTCCGCTTGAAGTCGGAGACCCGCCTCGTCCCGTCCGAAGGCGCGCGCATCCGGGTCGGGCCGCACCTCTATCGCGGCGCCCTGATCCTCCGCCTCGATCCCGGGCAGACGGTGACCGTCGTCGAGGAGGCCTCCGTCGAGGAGTATCTCGAGGGCGTCCTGCCCCACGAGATGGACCCGGACTGGCCGCTCGAGGCGCTGAAGGCGCAGGCCGTCGTCGCCCGGACCTTCACCTACGCGAACCTGGGCAAGTTCCGCAAGGACGGCTTCGACCTGACCGCCGACACGCGCTCCCAGGTGTACAAGGGCATGACCTTGGTCAACGAGAACGTGCGCGCGGCCGTGCGCCAGACGCGCGGCGAGGTCCTGGGCTGGAACGGGAGGCTCCTGCGCGTGTACTACCACGCCTGCTGCGGGGGTGCGACCACCGACGCGGGCGCCGCGTGGGGCGGCTCGGAGGAGATTCCCCGCCCGCTGCGCGGCGTGCGCGACCCGTGGTGCGCGCCGTCGCCGCACATGAAGTGGATCGCCTACTTCGCCTGGGCGGACCTGACGGCGGCGATCTCGGAGCGGCAGATGCTCAACAGCCCGCTGAAGAGCCTGCGCATCGGCGCGCGCGACGCGGCGGGCTACGTGCGCACCTTCCTCGTCCGCAGCGGCGGGGAGAGCGTCGTGGTGAAGGCCTCGGAGCTGCGCGGGTCGCTCGGCGCGGGCGAGATGAAGAGCGTGCGCATCAAGAGCGTGAACCTGCTCAAGAAAGGCGTCGAGTTCGTCGGCGGCGGCTCGGGCCACGGCGTGGGCCTGTGCCAGTGGGGCGCGCGCCTGCAGGCCGAGAAAGGGCGCAGCTACGGCCGGATCCTGACCTTCTACTTCCCCGGCTCCGCCTTGTCGGAGGTGGACGAGTGAGCCTGCCGCTCTCCGATTTCGACTACGAGTATCCCGAATCGCAGATCGCCTCGTCGGCGGCCGAGCCGCGCGACTCGGCCCGCCTCATGGTCCTCGACCGGGGCGCCGGGACGATCGAGCACGCGGTCTTCCGCGACCTCCCCCGCTTCCTGAAGCCCGGCGACTGCCTCGTCGTCAACCGCACGAAGGTCATGCCCTGCCGCCTGTACGGGAAGAAATCGACCGGGGGCAAGGCCGACCTTCTGCTGGTGCGCGAGCTGGCTCCCGATACCTGGGCCGCGCTCGCCTCGGGCTTCAAGGCCGGCCAGTCCCTGGAGTTCCCGGGCGGGATGACCGCGACGGTCGAGGGCCTGACCGGGGAGGGCGAGTACAGGCTCAAGTTCGCCGCCGCCGACCTTCGGCCGTACCTCGCCGAGCACGGCCTTCCCCCCCTTCCGCCCTACATCGCCAAGAAGCGCGTGCCCTCCCGCGCCGACGCCGCGCGCTATCAGACGGTGTACGCGCGCGACGACGGCTCGATCGCGGCGCCGACCGCGGGGATGCATTTCACGCCCGAGCTGATGAAGAAGCTCGAAAGCTCGGGCGTGAACTTCGCCTTCGTGACCTTGCACGTCGGCCGCGGCACCTTCCGGCCGATCACGAGCGAGGACGCCTCCGCGCACGTGATGCTGGGCGAGCGCTACGAGGTCGAGCCCGGCGAGGCCCGGATCATCGCGGAGGCCCGGGCCAAGGGCGGACGCGTCGTCTCCGTCGGCACGACGACGACGCGCACCTTGGAGACGCTCGCCGCGCGTCCCGAGGGCTTCGGCCCCGGCTCCGGCGAGAGCGCGCTGTACATCACGCCCGGCTTCCGCTTCCGCGGCATCGACG
Source organism: Elusimicrobiota bacterium (assembly GCA_016182905.1). Lineage (NCBI taxonomy): Bacteria > Pseudomonadati > Elusimicrobiota > Elusimicrobiota bacterium. The sequence goes on along the minus strand of JACPFR010000048.1, from coordinate 7,246 downwards.
CGCTGATCACGAACTTCCATCTCCCGCGCTCTACGCCGCTGCTGCTGGCCAGCGCCTTCGCGGGCCGCGAGCGGCTGCTCGCGGCGTACCGCGAGGCCGTCGCCCTCGGCTACCGTCTCTATTCCTTTGGCGACGCGACTATTGTAATATAAGTAATATGATACGATCGACCCTCTTCGGCGGGCTGCTGCTGGCGGCGTTCTCGGCCGTTCCGGCGCGCGCGGACGACGCCTTCGAGTTCTTCCGGGAGGAGGCGAAGGTCTATACCGCGTCCCGCCGCCCGGAGTCGGCCTGGCGCACGCCCGTGGCGGTCGACGTCGTCACCGCCGAGGAGATCAAGGCGTACGGCTACCGGGACCTGTGGGACATCCTCCGCTTCCGGGCGGGCATGGACGTCATCGACGGCCGCTCCGCGGACGGCAACCGCGCGATCGTCTCCGCCCGCGGCTTCTCCCGCGACCTCGTCTCCGAGATGCAGGTGCTCGTCGACGGGCGCTCCGTCTATTCCTCCTTCCTCGGGGGCGTCTATTGGGCGAGCCTTCCCGTCCAGATGCAGGACATCGAGCGCGTGGAGGTCGTGCGGGGCCCCAACGCCGCCCTCTACGGCTCCAACGCCGCCCTCGGCGTCATCAACATCATCACCCGCAAGCCGGGCAAGAAGCCCGCGGGGAGCCTGTCGCTGCGCGGAGGCAACCGCGTGCTCTCGAGCGCCGAGGCCGCGGAGGCCGGCGGACCGTCGGGCGGGCTGCGCGTCAGCCACACCTTCGAGGAGGCTCCGGGAGCCCCGGCCCCGAACGGCGTCGGCGAGGCCAACGACTTCTTCCACTCGAACAAGCTCAACGTGCGCGCCCGCCTCGATCCCGACGAGGCGACGTCGCTCGAGTTCATGGGCGGAGGCTCCTGGCAGACTTTGGGCGTGCCGGGGTTCTCCGTCGACACGCGCTCGGCCCACCGGCACGACTTCCAGCTGCTGCGCGCCGAGAGGGACCTGGGCTCGGCGGGGGCGCTCGAGGCGGCCGTCTCCCGCTCCGAGTTCCGCCTCAACTCGGACCGCTTCATCCTCCGTCCGGTGGATCTTCGCGTCTATCAGTACGACGCGGAAATCCTCCACCGGTCGGCCTGGGCCGACGAGAAGGTCCACTCCGCCGTGGGCGCCGGCTGGCGCCTGGCGGGACTGTACTCCGATCAGCTCTTCACCGGGCATCCCTCCGAGAAGAACCGGGTCGTGCGCGGGTTCACGCATCACTCGGCGGCGCTCACCGACGAGGTCACCGTGGTCGCCGGCGTGTCGCTCGAGAACTCCCGGGTGGGCGGCTTCCAGCCCGCCTGGCAGGGCGCGGCGCTCTACTCCCCGCGGGAGGAGCACGTTTTCCGCGTGTCGTACGCGCGCGCCCCGACGATGCCGCCGCTGTTCAACAAGTACGGCGATTTCAGCCTGTCGCCGGCCACGAGCTTCCTCGGCAATCCGGACCTCGCGCCGCAGCAGATGACGTCCTGGGAGACGGGCTGGACCTGCCGGGCCATGGACGGCAGGCTGAAGTCGGGAGTCGCCCTCTACTTCATGCAGCTCGAGGACCGCAATTTCAATTTCTTCCAGAGTCTGGGCCCCCCGCGCGTCATCACCTACGACAACAGCAACCGCGCCTCGGCCCACGGCGTCGAGTTGTCCGAGGAGTACGCCTTCGCCGCCGGCCGCGCGCTCTTCGCCAACTACACGTTCGAGCGGATCCAGGACGACAAGGGTCCCACCGACACCTTCGCCACGGACCTGCGTCGAGGGACTCCGGCGCATAAGGCTAACGTCGGGGCCCGGACCTTGCTGGGGCGGGGCTTGAGCGCCTCCGCCTTGCTCGGCTACAAGGACGCCTACGAGGCGAACTCCTCGACCCGCGGCACCCGCAGGCAGGTCGCGCGCTCGTTCCGCCTCGACGCGCGCCTGGCCTGGACGCCGCGGCCCGACTGGGAGGTCTTCCTCGCCGGCCAGAACCTCCTTCAGCCGTACCGGGTCGAGCACGCCGACGGCACCGCCGCGCCTCGCCTCTTCGAGGGCGGCGTGACCAAGAGGTTCGGCCTTTGAGGGCGATGCTCCTCCTGGCGTTCGCGGCCGTCCCGGCTCGCGCCCAGGACGACGTCTTCGAGTTCTTCCAGGAGGAGGCGACGGTCAGCGTCGCCTCGCGCCGCCCGGAGTCCGCGTGGCGCGCGCCCGCGGCCGTCGACGTCGTCACCTCGGAGGAGATCAAGGCGTACGGCTACTCGAGCCTCCCCGACCTGCTTCGCTTCCGCGCGGGCATGGACGTCGTCTGCGCCCGCTCCGCCGACGGCAACCGGGCGATCGTCTCCGCGCGCGGGTTCTCCCGGGATTTCGTCTCGGAGATGCAGGTGCTCGTCGACGGGCGTTCCGCGTACTCTCCCTTCCTCGGAGGCGTCTACTGGGCGAGCCTGCCCGTCCAGATGCAGGACATCGAGCGCGTCGAGATCGTGCGCGGCCCCAACGCGGCGCTGTACGGCTCGAACTCCGCGCTGGGCGTCGTCAACGTCGTCACCCGCAAGCCCCGGAGCGCGCCGGCCGGGAGCCTCTCGGCCCGCGCCGGCGACCGCATGCGCGCGACGGCCGAGTCGGCGGAGGCGGGCGGGCGTCTGGGCGGCCTGCGCGTCAGCCACACCTTCCAGCAGATCCAGGGCAATCCGGGCCCGTCCGGCGTCGGCGAGGCCAACGACTATCTCCACTCCAACAAGCTGAACGTCCGCGGCGTCCTCACGCCGGACGCGCGGACGGACCTCGAGGTACTGGCCGGCGGCTCCTGGCAGTCGCAGGGCATCCCGGGGGTGGTCCCCGTCCAGCGGGCGACGCGAGCCGAGGATTTCGAGATGCTCCGGGCCGCGAGGAAGCTGGACTCGGCCGGCGCGCTCGAGGCCGTCGTCTCCCGCGCGGGGATGGACGTGGCCGCCGATCCCCTGTTCGCCGGCACGGTCGCGTTGAGGACGTACCAATACGACGCCGAGCTCCTGCACCGCTCCGCGTGGGCCGAGGAGCGCGTGAACTCCGTCGTCGGCGCCGGCCGGCGCCTGACGGGCGCCTACTCGGACCAGACCTTCGCCGGCCATCCCGCCCAGCAGAACGAGATCGCGCGCTGGTTCACGCACCATTCGGCGAAGGTCGCCGACGAGCTGACGGCCGTCGCCGGCGTCTCGCTCGAGGACTCCCAGGTGGCCGGCCTGCAGCCCTCCTGGCAGGCGGCGGCGCTGTACTCGCCGCACGAGGACCACGGCCTGCGGCTCTCGTACGCGAACGCGCACACGATGCCGGCGCTGTTCAACAAGCATGCCGACTACCGGCTGTCGGCGCCCATACGTCTCGTGGGAAACGCCGAGCTCGGCCCCCAGCACCTGTCCTCCTGGGAGGCCGGCTGGCGCGCCCGGGCGCTCGACGGGGCCCTGAGCTCCGAGCTCGTCGTCTACCGCATGGAGATCCGCGACCGGAACTTCCCCTTCGTCCTGACGCCGGGCGCGCCGAGCGTCGTCAGCTACGACAACCGCAACCGCGCCTCGGCCTGGGGCGTCGAGCTCTCCGAGGAATTCACGGTCTCCGCGGGCCGAGCGGTCTTCGCCAACTACACCTACGAGAAGATCCAGGACGACAAGGGGCCGACCGACGTGTTCCGCACCGACCTGCGCACCGGGACGCCGGCGCACAAGGTCAACGTCGGCGGGCGGGCGCTGCTGGGGCGGGGCTTCGGCGTCTCCGCGCTGCTCGGCTACAAGGACGCCTACGACGCGAACTCGTCGACGCGCGGCACCCGCCTCGCGATCAAGCGATCCTTCCGGCTCGACGCGCGCGCGTCGTGGACGCCGCATCCGGACTGGGAGCTCTTCCTCGCCGGGCTGGACCTCCTCCAGCCTTACCGCGTCGAATGGGCCGACGGCACGGTCCTGCCGCGCCGCGTCGAGGGCGGCGTGACGAAGAGGTTCGGCCTGTGAGGGCTCCTCTTCCCCTTCTCGCGCTCCTGCTTGCGGCCCCGGCGGGGGCCGCGCCCGCCGGCGGGAGCTCCGCGGCGCCCGTCGCGGTCCTGTCCTCCGATTCCGCGCACTACCGCCAGGCCCTCGAGGGGTTCGCCGAGGCGTGGGGCTCGACGGTGACCGTCGTCTCCGCGGACGAGCGGCCGTCGGCCCAGGCGTCGGCGTTCGTGGCCATCGGCAGCAAGGCCGCGGCGCGCCGCTGGCCGCGGGACGCCGTGGTGGTCGCCTGCCTCGCGCCCTCCGTCGGGGCCGGCCGAGGCGGCGCGCTGAGCAGCGTGTCGCTGCTCCCCGAGCCCGCCGTCCTCGTCTCGCGCCTTCGCGCGCTCGCGCCGAAGCTCCGCGTCCTGCGGGTCTTCTGGTCCTCGGAAGCGTCCCGCGACGACGTGGAGGCCCTCGCGGCGGCCGGCGAGGGGCAAGGCCTCGTCGTCCTCTCGGAACGCATCGACCCCCCCTCGCTCCTGCCCGAGCGCCTGCGCGGGCTCGACGGCCCGACGGACGGCCTGTGGCTCATGCCCGACCCGGCGCTCGTCAACGAGCAGAGCTTCGCGACCGTGCGGGAGTACGCCGCGGCCCGGAAGATACCCTTCTTCGGCCCGACGGAGGGGTTGGCCGAGCGCGGCGCGTCCGCCACGGTCGCGGTGACCTTCCACGAGATGGGCCGCGCCGCGGCCCGGGCCCTGCGCGCCCGCCTGGAAGGCCGTTCCGAATCCGAGACCGTGCACGCCGGGCGCGTGACCGTGACGGTCAACGCGGCGGCCGCCCGCGCGGCGGGCCTCGGGCCCAGATTCGAGTCGGCGGACAAAGTACTTCCGTGAGGCTGCAGCAGCAGGTCCTGGCGGTGGGCCTCCCCGCGGCGATCGCCGCCGGCGCCCTTCTCGCGTCCTTCTCCCGGAGCGCGACGGAATCGATCATGATCGGCGAGGCCGCGCAGCGGGTTCTTCCCCAGGCCCTCGACGCCGCGGCGCGTCTCTCGGCGGCGGCCTCCTCCGGGCGCGAGGCGCAGCTGCTCCCCCGCGTGCAGGCGATCCAGGGCTTCACCGGCGCGGCCTACGCCGCCGTCGTCTCCCCCGACGGGCGGGTCCTGGCTCACACGAACGTCCTCGAGCAGGGCCGCCGCCGCGTCGACCCCGCGTCGCGGCGGGCCCTGGACTCGTCCGCGCCGCTCGTCGAGGAGATCTTCGAGGCGGGCGGCCGCCGCCTGCTGCTCGGCCTGCCGATCTGGCGTCCCGAGGAGGAATTCCTCCTCTCGGCGAAGGACCGGACCCGGGCGGGGACCTTGCTGCTGTCCCTGCCGCTCGACGTGACGCTCGAGTCGGCGCGCCGCGTCGGGAGGCAGGTCGTCGGGCTCGTCCTCGTCTTCTGCGCGGCGGCCCTCGCGGTGACCTTGGGCCTGCTCCGGATGATCCTGCGGCGCCTGCGGGCCGTGGCCGACGCCACGGTGAAGGTCGCCGCGGGCGATTACGGCGCGTCGGTGCCGGCCGGCTCCTCCGACGAGTTGGGCGACCTGGCCGGCGCCTTCAACCGCATGAGCGCCGCGCTCTCCCGGACGGTCGTCTCCCGGAACCGGCTCGAGGAGACCCTCTCGGTCGCGCGCGCCACCCTCGAGGCGAGCGCCGACGGCATCCTGGTGGTGGCCGCGGACATGCGGATCGTGACCTTCAACCGGCGCTTCGTCGAGATGTGGGGACTGCGCGAGGAGGACGTGGCCGACCGGGACAACCGGCGCCTCGTGCTCCTCGTCACGCCGCAGGTGTCCGACCCGGAAGGGTTCCTGAAGCGGAGCACGCATGACTACGACGACTTCGAGGTCGGCGAGCAGCGGGACGTCGTGCGGCTCAAGGACGGCCGCGTCTTCGAGCGGATCTCGCGCCCTTACCGTCTCGAGAAGACCGCCGTCGGGCGCACCCTGACCTTCCGCGACCTCACGCCGTTCATGGAGGCGGAGCGCATGAAGGGGCAGTTCATGGCCAACGTGAGCCATGAGCTGCGCACCCCGCTCAACGCCGTGGTGGGCGCGGCGGGGCTCCTGCGCGGCACCCGCCTCGACGACGACCAGCGGGAGAGCGTCGAGACCCTTTCCCGCGCGGCTCAGAGCCTCCTCGACCTCATCGACGACGTGCTCGATTTCTCCAAGATCGAGGCGGACCGCATGACGATGGAGCGCGTGGTCCTGCGGCCCGCGGACGTGCTCTCCGACGCGGCGGCGCTGGTGGCTCCCGGCGCCGCCGAGAAGGGCCTGCGCCTGACGGTGGACGCGGGAGAGGCCTCGGCCCTGCGCGCTTACGGCGATCCCGGGCGCCTGCGCCAGGTCCTGCTGAACATGCTCTCGAACGCCGTGAAGTTCACGGAATCCGGCGAGATCGCGGCGGCGCTGAGGGTGCGGGAGCTCGGAGAGCCGTTCGTCGAGCTCGAGTTCTCCGTGCGCGACACGGGCATCGGCATCACGCGCGAGCAGGGAGCGCGCCTGTTCGAGCCCTTCGCCCAGGCCGACGGCTCCACGACGCGCCGCTACGGCGGCACCGGCCTCGGCCTGGCCATCAGCAAGAGCCTCGCGGCGCTGATGGGCGGGGAGTTCGGCTACGAGAGCGTGCCCGAACGCGGCTCGCGCTTCTGGCTCAAGGTCCCCCTGGAGCGGGCCGAAGCCGCGGCGGGCCACGGCGGGGACGGCGCCCTGCCGCCGCCTCCTCCTCCCTCGCGCCCTCGCGATCACCTGAGGGTCCTCATCGTCGAGGACAACGCGATCAATCGCAGGCTCCTCGTCCGCCAGCTCGCCCGCCTCGGCTGCTCCTCCGAAGCCGCGGCGAACGGCGCGGAGGCGCTCGAGGCGCTGAACTCCGGCGAATACGGGCTGGTCTTCATGGACTGCCAGATGCCCGGCATGGACGGGCTCGAGGCGGCCGCCGAGGTGCGGCGCCGCGAGGCCGGCCGCCGTCGCGTGCCGATCGTGGCCTTCACGGCGAACGCCACCGACGCCGACCGCCGCCGCTGCCTGGAGGCCGGCATGGACGATTTCATCGGGAAGCCGGCGACGCTCGAGGCATTGTCCGCGGCGATCGAGCGCTGGGACCTCCCGGTCGACGAGCGAGTCCTCGGGAACTTCGTGGAGCTCGCGGGGGCCGGCGGCGACGCGCGAGGCCTGTTCGAGGATTTCTCGACCGACGCGGCGGCCAACCTCGCCGCCGCGCGCGCGGCGGCCGGCCGGGGCGACCCGGCGTCCGCGGCGCGCGCG
>JACPFR010000047.1 GCA_016182905.1 Elusimicrobiota bacterium | reverse complement strand
TAGTCAAAGCGACGCGGTGATTTCCCGCCGACGCCTCCCCGCGATGAAAGCCTCCCATCGCTGGAGGGCGCCTATTTGTCTTCTTGAGCGGGCGAATTAACCCTGGCGACGACGTGATAACCGGTGAACCAGCCGCGCAGGTCGCCGAACAAGGGGAGGCTCCCTGATTTTTTCGCGGTCGCGAGCGCCTCGGCGCTGCGGAAATTGACAACCACGTCGGTCCTTCCCGTCGGAACCTCCACGAGCGTTGCCACGCGCGTGATGGGCGTAAGGCCGACGGAATCGACCCCGGGAATCCGAGAAAATCGATCAGCATAGTCCCGATCCAGTATGGCCTTTCCCGAGACGGGGCTGTCGAGTAGGGCGGTCGCGCGCGGGGTAGGCGCGGCGGCGGGTTTCAATTTCCACGAGACGGGAATTTTCTTCTGCGAGGAATCAGCGCCTGCGACAGCGCTCCTTAAAGCGTCTTCCGGGTGGGATTTTGAGTTCTCAAATAAGGCGTTCAGACGCGTGCCAAGTTCTTGGATGGCCTCAGTGTCGTTGAGGTCGAGTTCCGATCTGAGATCGTTGAGTTGAGCGCGCAGTCCCGAGTCCTTGGAGGCGCGCGCCTGTAGACGCGCCGAGGACTTCATCAGCGATTCAGCGCCCTGTTTTCCTAGCGCCGCACGCAGGTCGTCTTGATGGGCGGCGATGGCCTGAGGTTGGGCCGCCAGCGCTCCGACGAGCTGCGTCGCCGGCACGCGCCAGGGGTCCGAGGCCGACGGCACGGCCGACACGAACGGCGACAGCGAGGGAGCCGGCAGAGCGCTCAGCGAACCGAGAAATCCGACCTGCTCTAGCACCGAGGCCCGGAAAGCCGGCACAGACTGCATCATCCCGATCGCGGCGGTCAGGGGCTTTGGCCCGACTACGCCCGCGCGGAGGGAACCGGACAGGCAGACAAGTGCGAGAAGGATTCGCGAGGGGTGGCGAAGCGCATTCATGGTCGTTCTCCGGGACCGCAAGGGGGCGGGGTGACGATAACAGTGTTGCCCCGATATCCTGTTTTGTCAATTCCATTTGAGGTTGGTGTCATTTTCGGTCGGCAACATTCGTCGGCATTGAATCAAACGGGCTGGGGGCTATGCTTTGGCCGTGAGAGGCGCTCTGATCGTGTTGATCGCGGTTTGCGCGTTCGCCGCCCCCGGGCCGTCCGCGCCGTTCATGCAGGTGACGCTCAAGATGGCTCCATTCAAGGGCGCCGACGCCGCCGAGACGCGACGGCGCGCGGATAGGTTCATCGCCGAGTTGGGCCTGCCGGTGCTGGGCTGCCAGGACAACGAGGCCGTCCGGGCGGCGACCGTGCGCCTGCCGCCCGCGCCGGAAGGGTTGCTCGACCGCATTCAGTTCGGTCTCCGGAAGTCGCGCGTTTTCCAGGCGCTGCGCGGCCGGCCCAACGTCTCGGAAGTCTATGGAATATCGGACGGAGCCTCCGCGACGGTGCTCTTTAGCCCCTTCGTTTATTCCGACGAGGCCCAGTCCCTCGCGGCCTTGCTGCCGGATGGCTACCGCCTGGAGGTGTACCGCAATCCCGCGATGTCGGGGCTCTGGGTGAAGCTTGACGTCTCCAAACTCGACGATCCGGCGAAGGCCGCGCGCGAACTGGCGCGTCGCTATCCCGAGCAGGTCGACTCGGCCGTGATCTCGGTGCCGGTGATGGTCATGCGGGCGACGATGCGCCGGCGATAGGAGAAGTCGACAGGCGCGGGGGCACTCCTTCATGCGATCCAACTATTGTTCCCCGTCAGCCGAGCTTCGTCGTTCAGCCCTTGGACTCGACGCTGTTGACCCAAGCCGTGATCGCCGCCAGCTGCCCGGCGCCGGTCAGGCCCGCCTGCTCCAGGACCTTGTCGCCGGAGCCGCTGCCGAGGTAGCCCAAGGTCTTCGAGGGATAGAGCGTGGCCGCCTGGCCCGCGTCGGAGCGCACCCAGCGCCACATCGTGGCCAAGGTGAAGTCCGTGATGCCCATCGAGTTGAAGGCCATCTCGGGCGGGAAGACTTCCTCTTTCTCGGCGGGGCTGAGCCGGTCGTAGAGCTCGGCGCTGGCGACGTAGAAGACGTTGAGCTTGACGCCCGCGGCGTCGAGCTTGGGCAGGACGTCGCGCATGAAGTGGTGCGCCACGCCGTGACCCTGCAGGACGACCGTCTTCTTGCCGCCGCGGCGCACCGCGTAGATCCCCTTCGTCGCCGCGGACGCGGGCGGCAGGCCGAGCTTCGCGCGGTCCGGCACCGGGCAGGCCGGGCGCGTGACGAACGGAGCCAGCACGGCGGGGCGGGCGCGAAGGGAGGCGATGATCAGCGGCCACACCTCGGACGGGTCCCAGGGCGTGAGCGTGATCAAGGAGCCTTTGGGGAAGTTGTCCTGCAGCAGCTGCAGGGCCTGCGGGCAGGCGTGCGTCGGGCCGTCCTCGCCGGTGAGCGGGCCGGCGTGGGCGTTGACCATGATCCAGGTCCGGTTGGGCTCGCCCGTCGCCTCGTGGCGCATCTGCTGGCCGATGGAGTGCAGGCGCGCGGGGACGTGCTCGAGCGCGGCGATGAAGGCGGAGTACGAGCTCGACACGCCGATGTGCAGGCCCAGGCTCGACGCCCCGGCCATCACGCCGCCCATCGCGTCCTCGCAGATGCCGCCGACGGAGATCAGGCGCGAGACGGGGTTGTTCTTGGCGTGGAACCAGCCCTTGGCGAAGGCCTTGTTGATCGGCGCGACGCTCGTGGACTCGGCCAGGTCGGCCGCGCACGCGATGAAGGCGCCCTTGGTGACGGAGTTGAGGTAGCCGAGCGCGTCGCCCAGGGCGCCGCGGATGGTCGCGGCCTTGCCGGCCTCGAGCTTGAGCGGCTCGGGGGTGACCTCGGCCCCGAGGTCCGACGCGTACAGCGCCGCCAGGTCGGGCCCGCCGGCGCGCACGGCGCGTCCCTTCGGCGTCGCCTCGGCCGCCTCGGCCACGCGCTCGCCGGCGAAGCGGGCCACGTCGGGGCGCTTCGTCTCGAACGCCTTGCGCATCGTCAGCAGGGTCTCCCAGTACGCCGCCTCGACGCGGTCCGGGGTCTTCTCGCCGTCGAAGCGCGGGAGCTTGACGCCGAACGCCGCCTCGAAGGGCTCGACGGCCTTGTAGAAGGGGTCCGAGCAGAAGGCGTGGCCCGCGCCGTGCGAGCCCTTGCCCTCGATGCCGTACTTCCAGCCCTTCGTCGTGCGGTACACGATCGCGGTGGGCTGGCCGTTGTTCAGCGACAGCGCCGCCTGCTGCGCGGCCAGCACGCGCCGGAAGTCGCTGCCGTCGCCGGCCTCGACGAGGTTCCAGTCGTTCATGTACAGCAGCTCGCGCGGGTCCCACTGCACGTAGTCGCCGGGCTTGTCGCCCTCGGCGGTCACGCGGTCGGAGTCGATCGAGGCTTGGTTCCAATCCAGGTGCATGATCGCGTTCGAGAGCCCCGCGGTGGCCGCGGTGGCCAGCGCCTCGTGCACGCGCCCGGCGGTCATGCCGCCTTCCCCCTCGAGGATGTGGACGCGCGGGCACTTCGGTCCGAAGGCGTCCATCGCCGCCAGCGCCAGGCCGACGCCGGTGCAGTCGCCGACGCCGGAGGCGCCGGTTGCGACGGGCACGAAGGGCGTCATCGGGGTCGGATGGCCGTCCAGGGCCATGCACTTGAACCGGCGGAAGAGCGGCGTCGACTGCGTCGGGTTGCGGCGGAAGCCCAGGAGGTCCTCGAGGCGCAGGCGGCGGCGCTCGGCGGGCAGGAGGTCGGGGCGGGCGATGCGGACCCACTCGTCGCGCAGCGCGTACATGCCGTAGAGGCCCATCGCTTTGTGGCCCGCGGCGTAGACGAGCACGTCGTTGTCGATCGCGTCCGGCCGGGAGAAGTCGTAGCGGAGGTTCTTGTAGAGGAGCGAGGAGACGATGCGCCCAGAGGAGATGCTGCCGCCGGGATGGCCGGAGTTCGGCACGTAGTTGAAGAGGATCGCGCACAGCGCGCGGTAGGCGGCGTCCATCGCCTCGAGCGTCTCGACGCCCTCGAAGGCGGCGGGCTCGGGCTTCAGGTAGACGGCGCGGCGGGGCCTCAGCGTGAATTTTTCGGCGGCGGCGGCGGTGGGCATGGTTTTCTCCAGCGTGCGGATGAGGATACGAAAGTCGTCGGGGAAGCGGCTAGGGGCCCCAGTGCCCGGACGGCTTCGGAGGCTCGAAGCGGTCGCACGCCGGACGCGACGTGATGTTGGCCGGCAGGACGCGGTTCTTGCGCGCGCAGTGATGGCGCGAGCCTTTCTTGGGATCGATGAGCGTCTCGCAGTGGCGGCACTCGACGCACTTGCTCTTGCGCGTCATGACGGCCGTCCCTTCTCCGGCTCCCAGGCCGCGTCGACCCGGCGCTGGATCGCGGCGATCTCCCCGGCGGGCATGCTCTTGAAGCGGCCCTGCGCCTTCAGGTACTCCTCGACGGGCTTGCGGTTGGTGACGTTCATGTTCAGGCGCGTCACGCCCTCCTCCACCTCGTAAAGGCGGAAGAGGCCGGTCTGCACGGCCAGGCGGGACAGCTTCGTGCTGTCCATCGGGTCGGTCTTCCAGCCGGGGGGGCACGGGGACAGGATATGGATGAAGCGGAAGCCCTTGACGGTCCTCGCCTTGGCGAACTTGCGCACCATGTCCTCGGCGTAGGCGGGCGTGGCGGTCGCGAAATAGGGGATGTGGTGGGCCAGCATGATCGCGTCGAGGTCCTTCTTCGGGCGCGCGCTGCCGGCCGGAGTCGACATCGTCCAGGCGCCGGAGGGCGTGCCGCCGCTGCGCTGGACGCCGGTGTTCATGTAGGCCTCGTTGTCGTAGCAGACGTAGAGGATGTCCTCGTCGCGGTCGGCCGCGCCGGACAGCGCCTGGATGCCGATGTCGAAGGTGCCGCCGTCCCCGGCCCAGGCCACGACGGTCGTCTCGCGGTCGCCGCGCGAGACGAGGCCGGCCTTGACGCCGGTCGCCGTCGCCGCGGCCGCGGCGAAGGGGCTGTGCAGCAGGGGAAGATTGATCGAGCTGCGCGGGTTCGCCCCGGAGATCACGGTCCAGCAGCAGGCGGGCACGACCATGACGGTCCGGTCGCCCAGCCCCTTAAGCGCGTAGCGCATCGCCATCGTCGCGCCGCAGCCCTGGCAGGCCAGGTGGCCCGAGCTCATCAGCTCCGCGACGGGGATCGAGGTCTTCGTTTTCTTGAGCGTGGTCATCGCGCGTCCTCCACCCAGGTCGCGGCGGGGACCTCGGCCACGGGCGCGTCGTCGACCCGCTCCCAGACCTCCTGGAGGAGCTCGACGGTGATGTCGCCGCCGCCGAGGCCGGTCACGTAGCCGTGCACGGAGACGCCGGGGCGCGGGTACAGGGCGGCCTTGATCTCCTGGGCGAAGATGCCGCCCATGCCGGGGGAGTAGTTGCGGTCGACGACCGCGAGCTTCATGCCCGGCTTTACGAAAGCTCTCAGGGACTTGGCTGGAAACGGTCGGAAGGCGCGCAGGCGCAGGTTGCCGGCCTTGAGTCCCTTCTCGCGCAGCGCGTCGACGGCGGCGCGCGCGGTGGAGCCGACGGCGCCGCTGGTCACGAGGATGGTCTCGGCGTCCTCGCAGCGATAGGGGTCGAGCTGGCCGTAGGAGCGGCCGAAGATCTCGCCGAACTCCCGGCCGACCTCCTCGACGGCGTTCTCGGCCTCGGCCATGTCCGCGGCCATGCGGCGGCGCAGGCGCAGGTAGTCCTTGGGCTGGGTCAGCGAGCCGAAGGTGATCGGCTGGTCCGGATCGAGCTTCAGCTCCGGGCGGAACGGGGGCAGGAACGCGTCCACCTCCGCCTGGGACGGGACGTCGACCGGCTCGTAGCTGTGGGAGAGCGTGAAGCCGTCGAGCACGACCATCGAGGGCAGCATCACGCGCTCGGCGATCTTGAACGACATCAGCACGGTGTCCAGGACCTCCTGGTTGGTCGAGCAGTACGTCTGCATCCAGCCCGTGTCGCGCTGGGAGAGGGAATCGGTCTGGTCGGTCCACAGGTTCCAGGGCGCCGCCAGCGCGCGGTTGACGTCGACCATCACGATCGGAAGGCGCGCGCCGGCGACCCAGTGCAGGACCTCGTGCATGTACGCCAGGCCGTGGGAGGAGGTCGCCGTGAAGGTCCGCGCGCCGGCGGTCGAGGCGCCGAGCAGGGCGGCCATGACCGAGTGCTCGGACTCCGCGGCGATGAACTCGCCGGGCAGCTCGCCCTTGGCCTTCATCTCGGCCAGGGCCTCGAAGACCTGCGTGGCGGGCGTGATCGGGTAGCCGACCGAGACCTGGGTGCGCGCGAGCTGGGCGGCGACGGCGGCCGCGTGGTTTCCGCTGAGGACCTTTTTCATGACGCGCTCTCGGCGACGAAGTGCACGCAATGCGCGGGGCATTCGGCGACGCAGATGCCGCAGCCCTTGCAGTAGTCCATGTCGATGACGGGGACCTTGTCGGTCAGGTCCACGCAGGCCTCGGGGCACTGCTTCCAGCAGATGTTGCAGCCCGTGCAGGCCTTCGCGTCGATGACGGGGCGCATGGTGCGCCAGTTGCCGGTGTGGTTCTCGTCCATCGAGCGCGACGCGATCAGCACGCGCGGGTAGGCGCCGGGATCCTCGTCAAGAAGCGGCATGCAGGACCTCCCGGGCGGCCTCGAAGGCGCGGCGCGCGGCCTCGACGTTCGCGTCGGCCTTGACCGGCACGGCCTCCCGGACGCACTCGAGCAGGGCGTCGAGGCCGCACAGGCCGAACACGGCGCAGGCCGCGCCGCACATGGCGGTGTTGACGATCGGGCTCGAGGCGGAGCCGAGCTTGAGCTCGAGCGCGATCTTATGGGCGGGCACGGCGACGAACTCGAGCCCCGGCGCGCGCGCGGACAGGCGCGGGATGTCGTCCGGGTCGCTGTTGGTCAGGACCGTGCCGCCGGGCTTGATCCCCTTCAGGATGTCGGACGTATATAAGGTGGGGTCGAGGACGACCAAGGCGTCGGGCGCGTAGATCTTGGTGCGCGCGAGTATGGGCTGGTCGCTGACGCGGGCGTAGGCCATGACCGGCGCGCCGCGGCGCTCGACGCCGAACTCGGGGATCGCCAGGCACTGCTTCTCGCCCTGGCGCAGGACCGCGTCGGCGATGATCTTGGCGGCGAGGACCGTCCCTTGGCCGCCCCGGCCGTGAAAGCGTATCTCTAACATAACGCCTACATATCCATGCAACAGAGGGGCCAAACGGCCGATTCCGTCGTCGACGGGGGGCCATCAGGCGCTTTTGTAAGACCATAGGTCCCAAAGTCCCGTGGGCCCATTGCCGTGGGTCTATTGGCCCCCTTGCTCACCCCGCGAACCTGCGATTGGCGCATAATCCCCGTATCGAAGGCGTATCGACGCAGGGGAGGCTCAAGTGATCGTGGAACGACCGGCCGCAAAGAAATCTCTCGCCGTGACCTTGATCCTGGCGATCGGGCTCAGCCTCCCCGGCTCGACGGCCTGGTCCCAGACCTACAACGCGCGGGTCACCCCCGGCGTCTCCGCCGCCGGCGCCGCCGCCGCGGCCTCCGTGACGGGCGTCCGCCCCGGCGTCTTCTCCGTTCCCTCGCTGTCCGTCAACCCGCTCGGCGCTCTCACCGCCGCTCCCGTCCTGTCGGCCCCGGCCGCCGCGCCCTCCGCGCTCGCCGTTCCCTCGGCGCCGTCCGCCGTGTCCGCCGCCCCGGCCGCGCCGGCCGCCGCGAGGCC
>JACPFR010000046.1 GCA_016182905.1 Elusimicrobiota bacterium | reverse complement strand
CTAACCGAGCCTTCCTAGAACGGCTCGTAGATGATCGGGACGCAGGGCTCGTCTCCGAAGGGGCCGTCCCAGTCGACGGCGCGATCTGCGGCAACGGGCTTCGTCGCTTGCGCGGCGGCCCTCAGGCCCTCCGCCACTTCCCCGTCGCGCCACCAATGCTCCTGCACCATGCATCCCCCGACGTCATATCCCGTGCATAGAGTCTATCCCCGGGGCCGGGGCCGTTCCATGTCGGGCGGGAAACGGTTATATGTAGGAGATGTGACGGCGTCAGCGTCTAGGGATGGAGCGGCGGCGCACGCGGAAGGAGGACATTAAGGAAGGCCGGTACGTCTTCATGCGCGGCGGCACGCGGTACGGGAAGCCGGGGAGGGCCTTGCGCTCGATCTCCTGGCCGATGAAGGCCTCGATGACCGGCACGAGCTTCTCCTCCTCCAGCGCGACCAAGGTCGCGGCGTCGCCCTCGGTCATCGCGCGTCCGGTGCGGCCGATGCGGTGGACGTAGTCCTCGGGGTGCTCGGGCACGTCGTAGTTGATCACGTGGGAGACGTCGGGGACGTCCAATCCGCGGGCGGCCAAGTCCGTGGCGACGAGGACGGTGTGACGGCCCTCGCGGAAGTCGGCCATGCCGCGGTCGCGCTCGCTCTGCGACAGGTCGGAGTGGAGGACCACGCACCGGATCGCCTTGCGTTGGAGCCAGCCCGCGACGCGGTCGGCGCGGACCTTCGTGCGCGTGAAGATGATGACGGAGTCCACGCCCTCGGCCTTGAGCATCGCCTCGAGC
Source organism: Elusimicrobiota bacterium (assembly GCA_016182905.1). Classification (NCBI taxonomy): domain Bacteria; kingdom Pseudomonadati; phylum Elusimicrobiota; species Elusimicrobiota bacterium. The sequence continues at coordinate 26,192 of JACPFR010000046.1, read as the reverse complement.
AAGGTCGCCTTCTGGTCCTCGGTGACCGGGAACAGGCGCTGCTTGATCGTCGTCGCGGTCGAGCGCGGCTTGTCCACGGAGACGCGGACGGGCGAGCGCATGAATTCGTTCACCACCCTTTCGACTTCTATCGGGATGGTCGCGGAGAACATCAAGGTCTGGCGCTCGGCCGGGAGCATCTTCATGATGCGGCGCACGTCGGGCATGAAGCCCATGTCGAGCATGCGGTCGGCCTCGTCGAGGACGGCGACGCGCACGTTCTGGAGGTTGAAGGTGCCGGAGCGGATATGGTCGAGCAGGCGGCCGGGGGTGGCGACGACCACCTCGGCGCCGCGCTTGAGCTCCTGGGTCTGGGCGTGGAAGCTGGCGCCGCCGATGACGACGACGCATTTGACCGGGGAGAACTTGGCGAGCTCGGCGATCATGCGCTCGACCTGGGTCGCGAGCTCGCGCGTCGGGGTCAGCACGAGGGCGCGCACGCGCAGGCCGGCCTTGGCGCCGCCCTCGGTCTCGCGGTCGGCGAGCAGGCGCGACAGCAGGGGCAAGGTGAAGGCGACGGTCTTGCCGCTGCCGGTCTGCGCGGAGCCGATGACGTCCTTGCCGAGCAGGGCTTCCGGCAGCGCCTGCGCTTGGATGGGGGTCGGGGCGGCGTAGCCGAGGGCCTGTATTCCTTGGAGGAGTTCGGGACGAAGGTTGAAGGTGTTGAAGGGCATTTAAAGGAGCCTTATTGTAGCAAACCGAGGACATGCGCTGATGTGGGCCTAATGGCCCATGTGCGGAAGTCCGGCCTGGGGCATAATTGGAAGGATGAAACTGGCATCGGCCGGACTGCTCGCGACGCTGCTCCTCGCCCCCTCCCTGCAGGCCCAGAACGTGCGGGTCACCGGGTCCTTCGTCCCGACCACCGGGGTTCCCATCGTCACGGGGCTCGGCTCGCCGGTCGCGGTCTCCCCCCTGGCCATGACGCCGCTGTCGGCCGCGTCGCTCGTGCCCGTTTTGGCCGCGCCGGCCCCGTCTCCCGCTTTCGCGCTGCAGCCCGCGATCGCGCCGGTGCCGGTGGGCGCGCTCGCGCGGCCGGCCGCCGCCCTTCCCGCCGCCGCGAAGGCCTCCGTCCCGAACGGCGAGCCGGAGAGCGCGAAGACGCCGGTCAAGGCCGCGACCCCGGTCGACGGCTGGGCCAGCCGCTTCAATTTCCAGCCGTCCGGCCAGGTCTTCGACGGCTCGCGCGCGATCAAGGACGAGGCCGGCGCGACCTTCCAGGCCGTGCCCAAGGGCCGGGGCGCCGTCCGCGTCCACCTCGTCGAGCGCGCGCCGCTCGCCGCCCAGAAGCCGGTCCCCGGTACCGAGGGGCTGACCGGCAAGGCCTTGCTCGACGCGCTCAACCGGATCTCCGGCCGGGGCCACAAGGAGCGGTCTTATTCCGAGGCCTCCGACTACATGTTCGCGAAGGCCGACCACGTGATCATCAACGGCGTCAGCGGCGTCGTCGACGCGTACTCCGGCATCTTCGTCCCCGGCACGAGCAAGGAAGGCGGCGACTACCCCGAGCGCGGCGATCCCAACGGCGACGGCTACTCCGACGGGCAGGGCATGAACGTCGAGCACACCTGGCCCCAGTCCCTGTTCAACAAGGCCCTGCCGATGCGCTCGGACCTGCACCATCTGATGGCGACCTTCATGCACCCGAACTCGGTGCGCGGCCACATGCCCTTCGGCGTCGTCACCGGCCGGCCCGACTACGAGAACAAGGCCGGCGCCAAGCGCGGCAACGGCGTCTTCGAGCCCCCGGACGCGGTGAAGGGGCGCGTGGCGCGCGGCATGCTGTACTTCTACTCGCGCTACAAGGACTCCCGCATGTTCGGCCGCACCTCGGTCGTGTTCTGGAACCAGCAGATCGAGCTGTTCCTGGACTGGAACCGCCGCTTCCCGCCCGACGCCTTCGAGGCGCGGCGCAACGACCTCGTCGAGCAGTGGCAGGGCAACCGCAACCCGTTCATCGACGACTACAAGCTCGCCGATCGCGTCGGCGCCGACTCCTTTCGAGCCGGCAACGGGCCTTCGCGCGGAGCGGACGCGATGAGCTTCAAGCCGTCGTCCCGGGGCTCCTCGAGCCGCCGCCCGTCGGGCCGGCGCTCCTCCAGACGCTGAACGGCAGCAGCACCGCGGCCGCGGCCGAGCACGCCGCGCCGAAATAGAAGGGCGCCGAGGGCGAGATCCTCGTCCACATCAGCCCCGCGAGCGCGCTCGCCGTGAAGGCCAGGACGCCCGCCGTCCCCTGGAACACGCCCTGGGCCAGGCCGCGGTTGCCGGGCTCGCTCGCGTCGGCGACGGCGGCCCGGAACGAGCCCTCGATCAGCGCCGCCTGAAGGCCGTACAGCGCGAACAGCGGCCAGAGGGCCTCCGCCGTCGTCGCGCGCGCGAAGCCGAGGTAGCACAATGAGTACACGCCCATGCCCGCGGCCACCGTCAGCCTCCGGCCGACGCGGTCGGCGACGTGGCCGATCGCCGTCGCGCAGGCCGCGTTGACGACGTTGAACAGGACGTAGGCGAGCACGACCGTCGTCGCGCTCATCCCCGCGTCGCGGCCCTTGAGCAGGACGAACGCGTCGGAGGAGTTGCCCAGCGCGAACAGGCCGTACACCGCGAGGAAGCGCCAGAACTTGGACGACAGCGGCGTGGAAGGAAGCCTCTCCCGCGCCGGTTCCTTCCCGGGGACCTTGACGTCGCGCACGAACAGGACCAGCACGGCCACCGCGGCGAAGGCCGGAAGCCCCGCCCACAGGAAGATCGAACGGTAGGAGAGACCCGCGCTCAAAAGCCACAGGCCGATCAGCGGGCCGGCGACGGCGCCGGCCGTGTCCATCGCGCGGTGCAGGCCGAAGGCCTTGCCCAGGTGCGCCCGGTCCGTCGACGAGGCGATCAGCGCGTCGCGCGCGGCGCCGCGCAGGCCCTTGCCCGTCCGGTCGGCGAAACGGGCGACGAGCAGCCCCGGCCAGCCGGCCGCCAGGGCGAGCGCGGGCTTGGCGGCGGCCGAGAGCGCGTAGCCGAGGACGACCGTCGGCTTGCGCGCCCCCGCCCGGTCGCTCCACCAGCCCCCGACGCCGCGAAAGACGCTGGCCGCGAGCTCGGCCGCGCCCTCCACGAGCCCGACCGCCGTCGGCGCGGCGCCGAGCACCGTGGTGATGTACAGGGGGAGCAGCGGCGCGATCATCTCGCCGGCGACGTCGGCGAAGAAGCTCACCGCGCCCAGCCAGTAGACGTTCCGGCCGACCCCTTGGACCATGGAAAGGATTCTACGAATGATGTGCTATCATTAGCGCGATTTCATAGGAGAACCGTCATGAAACCCGTCCTGATGTCGCTGATCCTCGCCGCCGCGCCCGCCTTCGCCGCCGACGCGCCGAAGACCGAGGCCCCCAAGGCCGCCGCGCCCAAGGCTGAAGCGAAGAGCGATTCGCCGAAGGCGAATCGACCCGCGCCGAAGGAGGCCTATAAGACGGACGAGGAGCGCGCGATCTACACCATCGGCTTCCTGATGGGCCGCAACCTGACCCCCTTCAGCATGTCCGCGGCCGAGGTGAAGATCGTCCAGGCGGGCATCGCCGACTCGGTCCTGAACAAGGCCCCGCAGGTGGACGTCCGCTTCTACCAGCCCCGCGTCACCGACATCCTCTCCAAGCGCCTCGAGGCCTCCAACGCGCGCCGCGAGGCCGCCATGGCCGCCGCCGCGTCGCCGGAGAAGGAGAAGGGACGCGTCTTCACCGAGAAGTTCGTCAAGGAGAACAAGCCCCAGGCGATCCCCGGCGGCGGCTGGTACCTCGAGACGAAGGCCGGCTCCGGCCCGATCCCCTCGAAGACCGCGACGATCAAGGCCCACTACCGCGGCACCACCGTCGACGGCGAGGAGTTCGACTCCTCCTACCCCCGCGGCGCGCCCACGGAGTTCGCCCTCGACGGCGTCATCAAGTGCTGGACCCACGGCATCTCGATGATGAAGGTCGGCGGCAAGGCGAAGCTCGTCTGCCCGTCCGACGTCGCCTACGGAGACCCGGGCCGGTCCGGCATCAAGCCCGGCGCGACCCTGGTCTTCGAGGTCGAGCTCGTCGAGATAGTCAAGCCCTAGCTGTTGAGGGACTTCCGCTGAAGCAGCTGTGTCCGGCCGCTCTCCGTAAAATACCTTGTAATTTTAATGGTCGTCCTGTATAATACAAGGAATGCTGATTCGGCGCGACGAGGCGGGGGCCCTTCGGCTCCACCTCCGGACCTTCCCCGTCGTCCTTGTGGCCGGCCCCAGACAATCCGGCAAGACGACCTTGGTGCGCGCGGCGCTTCCCTCGTGGAAGTATTTGGATCTGGAGAATCCCACCGATCTCGACCTCCTGACGTCCGACCCCGAAGGATTTCTGGCGGCCAATCCCGGGAATCTGATCATCGATGAGGCTCAGCGATGGCCGCAGCTTTTCCCTATCCTGCGCGGGGTGGTGGACCGGAAACGGCGTCCCGGATCATTCGTCCTGACCGGATCCGCCGCGCCTCCGCTCTTGAAGCAGTCCGGCGAGAGCCTCGCGGGCCGCCTCGGAATGCTGGAGATGACGCCTTTCGGCAGTTCGGAGCTGGCCGCCAGGCCTAGATGGCTGGCGCAGAGATGGTTCTGGGGCGGACTTCCGCCGCTGTATGCGTTGAGCGCGGCGCAGAGCAAAACCGCCTGGCTCGAGCAGTATGTCCGCGCTTTTCTCGAAAGGGATATCCCCGCCATGGGGATCCAGGTGGCTCCCGTGCGCCTGCGCAAGCTCTGGATGATGCTCGCGCACGTCCATGGCGGCCTGCTCAATGTCTCCGATCTGGCGAGGTCGCTCGACCTGAGCGTTCCCACCGTGTCCCATCATCTGGACATCCTCGAAGGCGCGTTCATGATCCGCCGCCTGCAGCCCTACCACGCGAACATCTCCAAACGCCTGGTCAAGAGCCCGAAGCTCTATATCCGCGACACGGGGCTTCTGCACCATCTCGCCGGATTGCGCAAGCCTCAGGACCTGGAGACATGGCCTGGGAGGGGCAATTCCTGGGAGGGATTCGTCCTGGAGGAGCTCATCCGCCGGGCGAAGCTGCGCTGGCCGGCTCCGGGCTGTTACTTTTGGAGAACCCAGGCCGGCGCGGAGGCCGATTTGATCGTCGAGAACGGCCGGACGCGCCTGGTCGTCGAGGTCAAGGCGGGCTCGACGCTGTCCGCCAAGGGACTGCTCGGCATCCGCCAATGCATGAAGGATCTCCACGTAAGTTCGGGGTTCGTCGTCTACCGCGGAGAGAGAGCGCTTCAGCTTGCGCCTGGGCTGTCGGCCATACCCTGGGCGCGACTCGAGAAGGGGGGCTTCCCCGGGGCCTGAGTCCGCGGCGTCGCCGGAGGTCAGCGCCCGGAGCGGGCGTGCCGGCGCATCATGCAGTCGCTCGACACGACGAGCAGTCCGGCTTCGCGCGCCAGGCGCTCGCCCTCGTCGTGATAGACGCCGTCCTGGAGCCAGACGGCCTTCGCCTTCTTGGCGATCGCCTCGAGGATCGGCGTCAGCGCCTCCTCGGGACGGCGGAACACGCACACCACGTCGACCGGAAAGGGGATGTCGGTCACGCTCGGCCAGCACTTTTCCCCTAAAATCTCGCTGTGGCCGGGATTGACGGGCACGATCGTGTAGCCCTGCCCTTTCAAGTACTCGGAGACGTAATGCGACGGGCGCTCCGGCTTGGGAGACATGCCGACGACGGCGATCACGCGCATCGCCAGGATCTTTTCCACGGCGTCGTCCGGCTTTCCGCCAGCGGGGAGCCGGCAGGCCTCGTCCGTCAGGCGGCTTCCACGCCGACGTGAGCCTCGCCGTCGTCGATCTCGATGTGCGCGACGAAGGAGCGGCAGCACACCGTGCAGTCCTGATCGATCGACTGGCCGTCCATGTCGGAGATCACGTGGAGCTCGGAGCCCTCGGAGCAATGCGGGCACTCGATGGTGATCCACTGGTCCAGACGCTCGGTCGAAGCCTCGACGCTCTGCTCCTTGAGCACGGTCTCCATGATCCGCTCGGCGGTCTTATGCTCGGACGCGTCGGCGTGACGCTCGGGCGCGGCCTTTTTGGTCTTCTTCGCCTTCGCAGGAGCTTTGGTCTTCGGCATGCTTTCAGTGTAGAGGGTGAAGCTTTTTCCGTCAAGGGGGGCTACTGCGGTCTCATCGGCGCGACGACCAGCGCGACGCGGCGGTTCGCCGCGCGGCCCTCGGCCGTGTCGTTGGGCTTGGCCGGGCGGAACTCCCCGAAGCCCGCCGCCGAGAGGCGCTCGGGATCGAGCCCCGCGTGCTCGTGCAGCCAGCGCGCGACGGCGGCGGCGCGCGCGGCGGTCAGCTCCCAGTGGCCGGCGTAGCCGCCGAGGAGGCCCTTCTTGAACGGGGCGTTGTCGGAGTGCGCCTCGACGCGCAGCGACTTCGACGGCAGCGCCTTGAGCGCCGCGCCGACGCGCGCGAGCAGGGCGGCGCCGGGCTCCGTGATCTTGACCGAGCCGTCTTCGAAGAGCGCGGCGTCGCTGAGCGCGATCGTGAAGGTCTCGCCGCTCTGCTCGACGAGCGCCCGGCCCGCCTGCATCTCCGCGAGGACGGCGTCGGCGGCCGCGCCCATCTCCTCGCGGGTCTTCAGGAGGACCGCGGCGCGGGCCTCGCCGGCCTGACGGGCCTCGGCGTCGGTCTTCTTGAACGCGTCCTGGGCCGCGGACAGGCGGGAGGCCAGCGCCTCGCGCTCTTCCTTGAGCTTGGACATCTCGCGCCCGGCCTTCTCCCGCGCCGCCTGGTAGACGCTCTTGAGGCGCTCGAGCGCCAGCTTCTCCTTCACCGCGTCGGAGAACTTCCTCGCGAGCTCGTCCTTCTCGGCGACGACCGCGTTCAGCTTCTCGCCGAGCTCGTCCTTGCTCGCGCCGATCGCGTCGGACAGGGACTTGTTGGACTTCGCCAGCGTCGCCGCGCGGCCCTCGGCGGCGGCGGAACGCCCCTCGAGCTCGACGACGCGGGCCTCGAGCTCGACGACGCGGGTCTCGAGCCCGGCCTTCGACGTCTTGAGCGCTCCGATCTCGTCGGCCTTCTCCTGGAGCTGGGTGTAGAACGCGCCGGCCTTCGTCTGGAGATCCTCGATCTCCTTTCTCTGCTTCTCGATCTTCGCGCCGCCGCAGGCGGCCGTCAGCGACAGGAGGAGCGCCGGAAGTAATCGTTTCATGACGAGATGATAAAACAATCCCGCCGGCTATTAGAAGGCCTGTCCGGCCAGGATGGAGAGCGACCAGGAGGAGAGGCCGGTGCGCCGGCTGACCGGGTAGGCCAAGTCGACGCGGACGGGGCTGTTGCTTCCCGAGCGCGAAGGCGCCACGCGCAGGCCCAAGCCGACGCTGCTCCGGAGGTCGGCCAGGTTGATCGAGGAGCCCTCGGGCCAGGCGTAGCCCGAGTCGTAGAAGGCCGCCGCGCCGACGTCGAGCAGGCGGAAGAGGTTGTCCCAGACGTAGACGCGGTCCTCGAGGTTGTACAGGAAGCGGCGGGTGCCCGTGAAGCGGCTCAGGCCGTAGCCGCGCAGGCCGTTGAGCTCGCCGAGCGTCAGTTGGCTGGTCTCGTCGAGCTGCCAGCCGAGGTCCAGGGCGGCGTGGAAGGCCAAGGTCTGGTAGTTCAGGCCCCGCACGAAATAGGAGGCCTCGAAGGAGGCCACGCGGTCCCCGTTGTTCCCGTTGGCGTACTTCGAACGGTAGCCCGACTTCAGGAGCAGCAGCTCTCTCGACCAGGCGAAGCCCTTGGTCAGGTCGACGCGCGGCAGGATCTGCGTCTCGCGGGTCCCCAGCGCGGAGATCCTCGGAGCCCACGCCACCGAGGGGAACACGCCGAGGCCGAGGTTGAAGTCCTCGTCGCGGGTGAAGTTCTGTATGCGCCGCGCGGTGATGAAGTCCAGCTCCTGCCACTCCGCGCCGAGCTTCAGGAAGGTCAGCTGCTCGACGTCGGGCAGCGGCCCATCGGACATGGCGCGGCGCGTCGACAGGCCGAAGGTGACGCGCCGGGTCCGCTCGGTGGAGGTCGTCAGCGCCACGCCGTAGCTGACCCCGGCCTCGCCGCTGCGGCGCAGGACGTCGGCGAGCCTGCTCTCGGAGTAGACGACGGAGCCGCCGAAGGCGGAGCGCGCGATCGAGGCGTAGAAGGGGCGGTCCACCCCGATCGTGTAGGTCTTGCTCCCCTGCGCCGATTGCGCGGCCGCCGAGAATTGAAGGCGCTTGAGGCGCATGAACTGCCGGTCCTTGTAGCTGAAGGCGCGCGACACGGAGTCCCCGTCGCGGCTGTAAACGGCCGAGGCCGCCTTGCCCTGGCCCAGGATGTTGTTCTCGGCGAACCCTCCCTTGACGTTCGTCGCGCCGCCGGCGCGCTTGAAGCCCGCGACGACCTCGAGGGTCCACGAGTCGTAGGTCCGCACGGTCACGTCGACCTTTCCCTGCTTGTTGACGACCGCCGCGACCTCGGCGCGGCGCAGGAAGGGCAGCGAGCGCAGGTTGCGCTCGGTCTCCTCGATCAGCAGGGGGTCGAAGCGCTCGCCGACCGCGAAGAGAAGCTCCCGCTCGATGACGTAGTCCCGCGTGCGGATGTGGGCGCGGTTGGCCGCCCGGTACAGCAGCTTGTTCTCGGGCGGGGCGTCGGTCTCGAAGACGTTGCGGGCGTCGATCTGGATGGAGGCGATGACGAGGCCCGCCGGAAGGCGGGCCTTTCGCGGGGGCGCCGCCGCCAGCGGCGCCGCGTGAAGACAGAGCAGCAAAGTCAGTGCGCGCATGCGAATCCGGAGATTATGCCCCTTTCGGCGCCGATAGTCCTCGCGGCTGAGACCGAGCCCCGCTCCTCACATCAAAGCTTTACCCCGCCGTCACGAGGTCCGCGGGGAAGGCAATGATAGGATGCGGACGGCGTCGAAAGGAGGGCGATCGATGTACATCATCCTGAACATACTCGTCAGCGCCGCCGCCGTACTCGTCACGGGCCGGCTCCTCAGCGGAGTCTCCATCGACGGGTTCGGCACGGCCGTCGTCGTCGCGATCGTGCTCGGCGTCGTCAACGCGGTGCTGGGCCCGGTGCTCATGGCGCTGACCTTGCCCATCAACATCCTGACCCTCGGCCTCTTCACCTTCGTCATCATCGGGGTCCTGGTCATGCTGACGGCGGCACTGGTGCCGGGCTTCCGGGTCGCGAGCTTCTGGTGGGCGCTGGCCTTCGCGTTCGTGCTCGCCCTCGTCAACTCCGCGTTCCACGCGGTCACGCGGGTGTGATCCGGGGCCGGCGAGCTCACCCGCGGGCGGAGGTCGAGTCGAACCGGACGGCGTACAGCGTGTAGTTCGTCTTCTCCTCGACGCGGACCACGGTCCCCCGGACGTCGAGGACGCCCGACTTCAGGAGGCGCAGACGCGCGCGTATGGGCGCGCCCACGACGAACGTCTCCGTCGCGGCGAACCGCGCGCCCGACGAGGAGACGTCGACGAGGCGCGCGGAGCCGGCCGGCGCGGAGCCCCCGTCGGCGAGGAGCTCCAGAGTCGAATCGTGCCGCGCGCGCGGCGCGCGGCGCGCCTCCCGGGTGAACTTGGCCATGGTCATGTGCGTGTCCTCTCCGCCCGCATTGTAACGGGACGGGAGCGGCGCGGCCATTGCGGGCGCATGCCGGTCCTGTATCGGTCTCGTCTCGGCCGCCCGGGCCCTCAGTAGCGGTTGAACCATTCGAGGAAGGTCGTCGCGCCCGCGCCCTCCCGCCCCTGATCGCTGATCTCCGACTGGATGGCCCAGTGCGGCGCCAGCGACTTGCGCAGCGTCAGCTGCCGGCTCTGGTCGAAGTCGCTGCCGATCGTGAGGTTCGCCCCGCCCGGCAGGCGGAGCTTGACCGTCGTCGTCTTCGTGGCGGAATCGTAGCCGACGTGCTCGATCGGCGTGGCGCCGAACAGGTACAGCGAGGCGAGGCCGAAGGCGCGGCTCTCCAGAGCCGTCTCCGTGTTGCTCACGGAGGCGGTCTGCTCGGGGTCGAGCTCGGCGGGGCTCTTGCCGAAGATCAGGAGGGCGATGATGTCCTCGCGCTTCAACGGCGGGACGCTCGCCAGCTCGATGAGCGGCTTCTCCACGGTGCCCAGGACCATGATGCGGATCTCCACGTCCGGCGTCTTGTACCGCACGAGCCCCTCCAGCGCCCCGGGCCTGGACCCGGAGGACACCTCGATGTTCAGGTGATCGATCGTCGCGTTGCGCCGGAACAGCTCCACGTCGAAGGCCCGGACCGAGACCCGCCCCGCGGCCGCGGACGGCGGCGAGGTCAGGACCAGGTCGAGGCCGATCGGCACGGGATCCTTCGCCAGGTTCAGGAAGAGAACCACGGGCTTCTCGGTCTTCACGACGAGGCGGCCCCGCGGCGCCGCGAGCCGGGGGCCGGCGCGGCCGGCGGCGGGCCGCCCCGGCGCGGCCCCGTCCCGGGCTTCTCCGCCGGTCTTGATGCGCTTGTCGACGAACACCTTCGGCGCGCGCCCCACCTCGAGGCGGGGGACCTCGAGCGCGACCTCCTTGAAGATCAGCTCGCCCGAATGCTCGAGGGCGCGCCCCGGCGTCCCGGCATCCGCGGCCGCCGCCTCCCCCTTCGCCCGAAGGACGAGCCGCTGACGGCCGGCCGCGAGGTCCCTCGCGAGCTCGTAGCGCGCGGAGAGGCGCGCGGCGCGCGGATCGCCGCGGCTCCCGATCGCCAGCGACAGAGGGCCCTTCAGGACGTGGAAAGGAGCGGGGACGGCGTACTTCGTCTCCTTCAGGAGCGCGACGAGGTCCTCGAAGCGTGGCACCTTGACCGTCGCGCGGACCTCGTGGGCCAACGCCGCGTCCTTCAGCGGACGGTCGAGCCGGCCGCTGGCGCGGACCGCGGCGCTGCCCGCGACCTCGTACCAGGCCTTGACCGGCTCGACGTCGGCCTTCAGCGCGGCCTCGTACGTCCCGCCGCCGGCGCGTCCGTCGAGGGAGACGCGCCCCGTCAGGGACCGCAGCGACCGGAAGGGCCCCGCGGGCGTCCCGGCCGGGGTCAATTGGTAGCGGCAGGCCAGGCCGGCGGCGGACGGCCGCTGCGCCCCGGGGCCCAGCGGCGCGGAGCCCTCGCAGGCGTAGAGCCGCAGGGAGCGCAGCGGGCCGGTGGACGGCGAGACCTCGGCGGCGCCCGAGGCGGCGTAGCCCCGCGCGTCGCGCCGCGCCCGGAAGTCGGCCCGCGCCCGCCCTCCGGGCCGGAGGTCCGCGCTCCCGACGAGATCGACGAAGGTGGGCGCGCCGCCCTGGAGCAGGTCGGTCGCCGCGGAGAGCTCGGCCTTCAGGCGGCGGACGTCTCCGAAGCCCGCGACCCGGAGGTCCGCCGCGGCCGACAGCGGACGCCGGGCGCGAGGATCGACGACGGCGCGGAAGTCCCCGGCGACCGCAGCCGTCGAGGTCGTGAAGGTGAACGAGGACAGCTCGACGCGCAGTTCGCGCACCGGGGTCGCGTACAGCGCGGCGGGCGGCCCCCCCGCCCCCCCGCCCGGGCCGCGGCGGCGCAGGTCGACGCGGGCGCCGCCGGAGACCGCGACGAGGCGCTCGACGCGCTCGACGACCGGCCCGCGCCGCGAGTAGAAGACGACCGCGCGCAGCTCGAGCTCGGAGAAGCAGGCCGAAAACACCCCCGGCCGGTCGGCGACGCAGAAGCCGAAGGCGGTGAGGGCATAGCGGTGGCGGCGCAACGAGAGGGCCTCGGCGGAGAAGCGCAGGCTCGACCAGGCGGGCGCGTACGAGGCGCCGAGGACTTTGATCGCCGCGCCCACCGTCCGGCTCGTGAGCAGCGCGCCGGGCCTCGCCAGGAAAACGGCCCCGGCGACCGCGAGCAGCGCCAGGGGCGGGACCGCCAGGAAGGCCAGACGCTTCGCCCAGGCCCGCATCAGAACTCCCTCCCGTAGCTGAAGAAGAACTGCCAGTGCCGCGGGCCCGGCGCCGTGGCCGGGTCGCGCCGCCAGACCAGGCTGCGCGCGAAGGTCGCGCGGAAGGCGCCGATCACGGTGGGCCAGCGCGCGCCGAAGCCGGGCGCGTAGTACACGTCGGGGTCCAGCCGCAGCGACGAGCGCCCCGCCATCGCCGCGTCGAGGAACACGAGGGGCTGGAGCCGCCACGGCAGCAGGTCCCCCGCGCGCAGCTCCAGGCCCTGGTAGACGCCCGTCAGGAAGCCGCTCTCGTCGCCGAGCTCGCCCGGGCCGACGCCGCGGAAGTCGGAGTTGCCGCCGATGAAGAAGCGCATCGCCGGCGGCAGCCCCCGCAGCGCGGCCTCGCGGTCCCCGACGACGGTCGTGCCGATCCAGCCGCGAAGGCCGAGCACGGCGAGGGGCGGGTCGTAGCGCCCCACGTTCCAGAGCTTCTCCGTCCCGAGCCGGACGCGGTGCGCCGTCAGCGACGATTGGACCTCGGAGACGCGCGAGGCCGTGTCGAGCTCGGCGCGGAAGCCGCCGCGGGGCTCGCGCACGTGATGCTCGAAGAGATGGCTCGTCGCCTCGAAACGGGTGTTGAAGGTCTGGAAGTACGAGTCCTGCGGGCCGACGCCCCGGCGCGTGTCCGCGTACTCGAGGGCCGGTCCCGCGAAGAACTCCAGGTGCACGGTCTGGTCGTCCCAGGTGAGCCCGGGTCCCGCCGAGATCACGTAGGAGACCGTCTCGAAGCGCGGCTCGTCGGCGCGCGCCGCGACGGCGCGGGGCAGGAGGTACAGCCTCGAGGAGGGCCTCAGGTAGAAGCGCATCCGGCCGTCCAGCGACTGCTCGCGCTTCGAGGCGAAGACGGTCGCCTCCGCGGCACTGGCGCGCCAGCCGATGCGCGAATGGTTCCAGCGCGCGCGCACCCGCGCGAGGCCCTCGGTGTCGATGCCCACCCCGATGCGGATCAGGCGCGGCGGGGCCACGGCCACCCGGTGGACGATGCGCACGCCCCCGGTCCCGCAGGACACGTCGTACGCGGAGTTCAGGAACAGCGCCTCGCTGACGATCCGGTCCGAGGTGAGCGCGAACAGGCGCGGGTCGATCGGACGGCCGCGCTCGAAGGCCTCGTAGCGCCGGAAGATGCCCGGGTCGATCCCCTCGAGGACCGGCTCCTCGATCGCGCGCGCGTCGTGCGTCGTCCCGCCGGAGAAACGGGCGACCACCTCGCCGGAGCGCGCGTCGGCCGACATCACGACCTCCGGACAGGGATACCCCTGGTTCTGGAGGTCGCCGGTCACCGCCGCCTTGACATTGTCGAGCATCGCCGGCGTCAGCGGCGCGCCGACCACGCGCCGGCGCTTGCTCAGGTCGATCCCCGGCGGCAGGTTGTCGCCCTCGAGACGCCGGATCGGGGTGATCGTTCCCGTCTCCACGAGAAGGCGGCCCTCCCTCTCGATGAACGACGGGAACAGGAATCCCCGCTGCTGGAGGAAGGCCGTCAGGAACCCCCGCGCCTGCGCCCGCGGGACCTCCCGCCACGCCTCGCTCTCGGGATCGCCGCACACGAGCCGGCGCTCGACGGCGGTCAGGGAGACCGCGGCGCCCGTGATCCCGACGCCCGGGCACAGATCGGCCGCCGCCGCGCCGCAGCGAAGGAGCAGGGCGAGGCCGGCCAGAAGAGCCGCACGGGTCCTTTCCGAGGTCGGTCTGGGTATTCGACGCCTCCTTTCCGCGGGTTCGAGGGGTTCTGACGGCGCACGTCCTTAGAGAAGCAACGAATCGTCCTCTCTCGCGGACGGCGGTGATGGGAAACCCGGCCGTGATGTTGCTTGCGGGACGAAATGATAAGATGCGCCATCGCCGTCCTATCAGGAGCGCCACCATGAAAACTCCCTCTCTCGACAGCTTCAAGTCCCGCAAAACCCTGACCGTCGGACCGCGGAAGGTCGACTATTTCAGCCTCGCCGCCTTGGCGGAAAAAGGCTTCGACCTGTCCAAGATGCCGTTCTCGATGAAGATCTTCCTCGAGAACCTGCTGCGCCACGAGGACGGCGCGGTCGTCAAGAAGGGCGACATCGAGGCCGTAGCCAAGACCGTCGGGACCAAGCCCGCCGAGCGCGAGGTGTTCTTCATGCCCGCCCGCGTCGTCATGCAGGACTTCACCGGCGTGCCCGCCGTCGTGGACCTCGCCGCGATGCGCGACGCGATCAAGAAGCTCGGCGGCGACGCCAAGCGCATCAACCCCTTCCAGCCCGTCGACCTCGTCATCGACCACTCCGTGCAGGTCGACTTCTTCGGGACCTCCGACGCGTTCGACAAGAACTCCGAGCTCGAGTTCTCGCGCAACAAGGAGCGCTACTCCTTCCTCAAGTGGGGCCAGAAGGCGTTCTCCAACTTCCGCGCCGTCCCGCCCGAGACCGGCATCGTCCACCAGGTCAACCTCGAGTACCTCGCCAAGGTCGTCTGGACCTTGGACGGCCTGGCTTACCCCGACACCGTCATCGGCACCGACTCCCACACCACGATGATCAACGGCCTCGGCGTCGTCGGCTGGGGCGTCGGCGGCATCGAGGCCGAGGCCGCGATGCTCGGCCAGGCCATGCCCATGCTGATCCCCGAGGTCGTCGGCTTCCGCCTGACCGGCGCGCTCTCCGAGGGCGTGACCGCGACCGACGCGGTGCTCACCGTCACCGAGATGCTCCGCAAGAAAGGCGTCGTCGGGAAATTCGTCGAGTTCTACGGGCCCGGCGTCGCGGGCCTGGCGCTCGCCGACCGCGCGATGATCGCGAACATGGCCCCCGAGTACGGCGCCACCGTCGGCTTCTTCCCCGTCGACGACCGCACGCTCGAGTACCTCCGCGTCTCCGGCCGGCCCGAGGCGGACGTCTCCCTCGTCGAGGCCTATTGCAAGGCGCAGGGGATATTCCGGGACGAGCGAAGCGAGCCGTCCTTCGCCGAGACCTTGTCCCTCGACCTCGCGAAGATCGTCCCCTCCGTGGCGGGGCCGAAGCGCCCCCAGGACCGCATCGAGCTCGGCTCGGTCAAGAAGCAGTGGCTGGCGGCCGACCTGCCCGGCTTCCTGAAGGAGAAGGACAAGAAGGGGAACACCCCCGCTCCCGCCGGCACGCAGGTCGCGGTCAAGGACTACAAGCTCGGCCACGGCGCGGTCGCGCTCGCGGCGATCACGTCCTGCACCAACACCTCCAACCCCGGGGTCCTCATCGCCGCCGGCCTCGTCGCCCAGAAGGCCGCCGCCAAGGGCCTGAGCGTCAAGCCGTGGGTGAAGACCTCGCTGGCCCCGGGCTCGAAGGTCGTCATGGACTACCTGAAGTCCGCCGGCCTCGTCGAGCCGCTCGAGAAGCTCAAGTTCCACCTCGTCGGCTACGGCTGCACCACCTGCATCGGCAATTCCGGCCCGCTGCCCGAGGAGGTGGCCAAGGCCGTTTCGGAGACCAGCCTCGTCGTCGCCGCGGTGATCTCCGGCAACCGCAACTTCGAGGGCCGCGTGAACCCGCTCGTGAAGGCGAACTATCTCGCCTCGCCGCCGCTGGTCGTCGCCTACGCGCTGGCCGGGAACGTCGACATCGACCTCGCGACCGAGCCGCTCGGGACCGGGAAGGACGGGAAGCCCGTCTATCTCAAGGACGTCTGGCCCACCAACGACGAGGTCGCCAAGGCCGTCGAGAAGCACGTGACGCGCGAGACCTTCGTGCGGCAGTATAAGGACGTGTTCGCGGGCGACAAGAACTGGCAGTCGCTGAACGTGAACGCCTCCGAGCTCTACACGTGGGACGAGAAGTCGACGTACGTGCGCCTGCCGCCGTACTTCGCGGACCTCGACCTCAAGCCGCGGGCCCTCGACGACATCAAGGGCGCGCGCGCTTTGGCCGTGTTCGGGGATTCCGTCACGACGGACCATATCTCGCCGGCCGGGAACATCGCGAAGGACTCCCCCGCGGGACGCTACCTGGAGTCGAAGGGCGTGAAGTCCTCCGACTTCAACAGCTACGGCGCGCGCCGCGGCAACCACGAGGTCATGATGCGCGGCACCTTCGCCAACATCCGCATCAAGAACCTGATGCTCAAGGACGTGACCGGCGGCTACACGATGCACATCCCGTCGAAGCAGCAGCTGGCGATCTGGGACGCCGCCGAGAAGTACCAGGCGGAGAAGACGCCGCTGATTGTGATCGCGGGCAAGGAGTACGGCACCGGCTCCTCGCGCGACTGGGCCGCCAAGGGCCCCGCGCTGCAGGGCGTCAAGGCCGCCGTCGCCCAAAGCTTCGAGCGCATCCACCGCTCGAACCTGGTCGGCATGGGCGTCCTGCCCCTGCAGTTCCTCGAGGGCGAGTCGGCCGCGACCCTCGGCCTGACCGGCTACGAGACCTTCGACGTCCTGGGCCTCGCCTCGGTCAAGCCGCGCGGCCATCTCGTCGTGCGCGCGACGGACGAGGCGGGCAAGACCAAGGAGTTCAAGGTTCTGTGCCGCATCGACACGCCGATCGAGCTCGAGTACTACCGCTGCGGCGGCGTGCTGCGCTTCGTGCTGGGGCAGATGCTGGCCGGCTCGGGCAAGACCCCCGTCGCGGCGTGAAGAAGGCCGTCCCCGAGCTCTTCGAGGACATGCCGAACGTCGGCGCCGCGACGGCGGCCGATTTCCGCCTGCTCGGCCTGAAGGTCCCGGCCGACCTGCGCGGGCGCGACCCGTGGAAGCTGTACCGGGCGCTGTGCCGGAAGACGCGCTCGCGCCAGGACCCATGCGTGCTCGACACCTTCATGGCCGCGGTCGCCTTCGCCGAGAACGGCGACCGGCGGCCGTGGTGGGAGTTCACCGCCGAGCGCAAGGCGCGCTACGGCGCGGCCCTAGCGAAAAAATAGAAGAGGCCCGCCGGCCAAGGCGAGTCCCGATCCGCTATTTCCCCTGCGAAGGCCAGGTCTTTCGGACCGCCTTCAGGATCGAGTCGGCCACGGCGCGCGCCGACTCCTCGAAGGTGTAGACGCTCGTCGAGTCCGAGCCGGACCAGAGGATCTCCCCGGTCGGCACGTAGACGAGCCGGGCGGTCACTCCCAGGCGGCCGTACGTCGTCACCGTGCGCGGCTCGCGGCGCACGACGCGCGTGGTCCGGTAGCCGGACAGCTCGGTGACCTCGGTGTTCGCGAAGGTGCCGTCGGGCTGCTGCACGCGCTTGGTCCGGCGGACGTAGACCGGGTCCTGATGGGTGTCGACGACGTCGGCCCGGACCAAGGACTCCCGCGGCTCGCGGAAATCGGTGATGCGCCCGAACAGGAGAGCGTCCACGCCGAGCAGGCGGCCGATCTCCTTGGCCGCCTTGGGGTCCCCGGCGGAGAGCTTCTTCTCGCGCAGGACCTTGTCCACCTGCCCGCGCTCGACGAGACCGTAGCCCGCCGCGAGCAGGCTCTGCTCGAAGGCGCCGGACAGCGCCTCGCCCGAGCCCGGGCTGCCCCCGTGATCGGAGAAGCCGACGACGGCGACGCGCTTGATCCGGGAGAACTCGAAGTCGGATTTGATCGCGACCGTGGCCGTGCCGCAGGCGCCGAGTGCTAGGACGGCCGCCGGGACGAGGAACAGCTGTCTCATTGTTTTATTGTAGCCCTAAACGGCTAAAAGAACCCATCAATAATGGACTAAACTTAAACGATGCCCTGGAAGCTCCTGGCGGACCTGGTGCTGGCCGTCCACGCGGCCGTGGTGGCGTTCAACGTCCTCGGCCCGCTCTGGTGCTGGAGGCGCCCGGCGTGGCGGACGGCGCACCTCGTCTCGCTGGGCGCGACGCTGGCGTTCATGGCTTCCGCCGGCCGCTGCCCCCTGACGGACCTGGAAAACAGCCTTCTCGAGCGGAGCGGCCCCGGGGCCGCCTACGCGGGCGGCTTCATCGCCCGCGGCCTCGAGAAGCTCGTCTATTGGAACGTCACGCCGGGCCTTCTCGGCGCGGCGACGGGGGTCTGGTTCGTCCTCTGGCTGGGGTTGTACGCCCGTCTCCGACGCCGCGAGCGCCGCTAGCAGGCTGCTGAAAAAGCCCTAACGGTGGGGCCGACCAAACCACAAAGACACGAAGACACCGAGTTTGATGGGTTTAAGGCCATCTTCTCTTAGTGCCTTAGTGACTTTGTGGTTCGTTTTTATGGATGGGGAGGTTTTTCAGCAGCCTGCTAGAGCGCCCACCGCGAAACATCAACGCCTCGATCAAGCGAATGAAGCACTAGACGTTATCTCGATTGAGAACATACACCGCGGAAGCGAACTCTCCACGGTAATAGGCGCAGAAATCGGCAATCCGGCGATCGCATGTCACGATAACGACGTCATTTCGAGAGTCCCGGTGCTTATCTGCAAATTCCGTCGCCATGCTGATGATCAGCGCGTCGTGAGAGCTCAGCCAATCTCCAGAATTTCTCGGTAAACCCAACCGGTGATCGCGAATAAAAATCTCCTCTATGTCCTCGAAGTGGCGCCGTTTTAGTTCATAAGACGAGATGATCCGATCTTTACTGACGTCGTTCAAAAGCGCGTCACGAAGACTCCTGAACGCGGCGGGATTCGGAATCTTTGAGGTTGGAGTATTTATGAACGAGCGCGCTAGCGTCTAGAAAGTAAGCCCGACTAGGCACTTACCAGCTCACGCAGCTTTTTGGCGGGAATGACTTTGACGGGCTTGGGAAGCGCATCGATACGAGCAATATGTCGAATCCACTTGGAGGGCAGCTTTCTCACCGCCATCTTCCCAAGTTTTCGTTCGAACAATGCTTTATAAGTCATAGCGGAAGTTTAGCTCGATTCCACAAAATCGACAAGGGTCCTAGGACCTATCCTAACCTTTGCGCAGCTTGAAGCGGCCGAGGCGGAAGCGGTGCAGGTTCAGCTCGGACTTGCCGCCGACGATGAGCTCGGCCATCGACTTGCCGATGACCGGCGCGAACTTGAAGCCGTGGCCGGAGAAGCCGGCCGCGACGAAGCCGTTGGGCGCGTCGGGCAGGCGGTCCATGATGAAATCGTCGTCGGGCGTGTTGTCGTACCAGCACACGTGGCCCTCGAAGTCGACGAAGCCCGCGAGCTCGGGGATGTACTGCTTGAGGAACTTGCGGCAGGCCTTCTCGAACTTCGGGGACAGCGTGCGCATCTCGTCGGGGTTGGCCGCCTTCACGACGGGACCTTTGCGGTGGTCGCCGATCTTGATGAAGCCCTGGATGTGCACCGGGAAGCCGTAGAAGCCGGAGGCCGCGCTCGCGAAGACGGGGAAATGCTCGGGGCGGTAGCGGCCGCGGCCCTCCTGGGGTCTTAAGAACAACTGTTCCTGCTTGGTGATCTTGATCGGGACGCCCCAAGGCTTGAGCAGCTCGTTGGACCAGTAGCCCGCCGCGAAGAGGAACTTGTCGGCCTCCCACGCCTTGCCCGTCGAGTCCTTGACCGACTTGATCCCGTTCTTGTCCCTCTGGATCGAGACGACCTTGACGCCGTTGCGGATCTTGACGCCCTTGCGCTGGGCGATGGACGCGGTCGCGGCGACGGCGCGGCTGGCCCAGATCATGCCGCCGTCCGGGTGGAACAGCGCCCACTTGAAGGCGCCCGAGCGGTACATCGGGTAGCGCTTCTTGACCTCCGGGGGCAGGAGCTTCTCGAAGCGGACCTTGCGGTCCTGGAGGACGCCCAGGCTGTGCGCCTCGTAGCCGGCGGCCTTGGGCGCGAGCTCCAGCACGCCGTTCTGCAGGAGGAGGGTCTCCTCGGAGAGCGTGTTCAGCTCGAGCCACATCGGCAGGGCCTTGAGGGCCATCTCGGTGTAGAACGAGTCCTTGCCGTAGGTGAGGCGGAACACGCGCAGGTGGTCGCCCGAGGCCGCCCATTGGTTGGGGACGTCGCGCTGGTCGAGGAGGGTGACCGTGTGGCCGAGCAGGGCGAGATGGTAGGCCGTCTGCACGCCCATGATGCCGCCGCCGACGATGATCACCGAGTTCTTGACGCTCATTTGAGAAACCGTCCTCCGATCCGTCGCGCGACGCCTTCCGGCGGCGAGCCGTGGCCGACGCGCAGCCATTTCCCGCCCTCCGCCTCGGCCATCTCGCCCAGCTCGACGTCGGCCGTCACGACCGTCGTCTTCCCGCCGCTCCATTTCCGGGAACGGACCCGGTCGAGGATCAGGTCGTCGGCCTTCAGCTCGCGCGTGAAGCTCACGCGGAAGTTGTCCGGCCGCGGGCCGCCGAGCGTCCGGAAAGCCCCGTCGTAAAAGAGCTCGACTTCGATGTCCCCGCCGGCGTCCTCGCACAGCTGGGCGAAGATCACCGTGACCCGGTCCGTGTCCGCGTCCTCCTGCGCCGCGTGGGCCGGGCCGCCGTAGCCGTAGGCGGTGCGGACCAGATTCGTGCCGTCGACGCAGAACAACCGGCTCATCTTTGGATATTTTAGCAAATCGATAAGGCGGGCCGCGGAGTCCAAAAATCGTCAAGGAAATGCGGCCCCAGGACCCTTGACGCCCTCATCCCAGGTCTTTACACTCACAAGGAATCATCGCCCGATAGAATGAAGCGTTTCTGCGCGCCCGTCGCGCTCGCCTTCCTGTTGGCCCTGTCGCCCGCGCGCGCCGCGGACGACGCCCCCGCCGACGCCCCCGCCGCGACGCCCGCCCCCGCGGCGCTCAATTGGCGCGTGGCCCCGGCCGACGCGACCCTCGGGACCGGGGCGTCGCTGAGCGGCCTCGCCGGCGCGCCGTCGCGCGGGCTGCTGCGCGACTTCAAGATGATCCTGGAGGGCCAGCCCGAGAGCAAGGCCAGGACCGAGCTCGCCGCCGCCGTCGACGACATGATCAAGGGGGCCGACGCGGTCAAGCCCGCCGAGCGGCAGATCTGGATCGACAACCATCTCGGCGAGTTGAACAACACGGTCCGCCATCTCCCCCAGGACGCGCCCAAGGCTTTCGCGGCGCAGGCGGCGGCCCAGGCCGCCGCGCTCAACAACCGCGCCGAACGCTGGGCGGACGGCCGCGAGCTGGCCGGCATCGCGCTCACCTACGACCCCGCGGACAAGGACGCCCTGATCAGCCGCTCCCAGGCCAGCTCCGCGCTCAGCGACTTCGCGCGCGGCTACGCCGACGCCGACGCGGTGCTGCGCCGCCTGCCGAGCGAGGGCCCGGCGTGGACCGCGCGCGCGGCCGCGTCCTACGGCCTCGGGAACTACCTGCAGGCCGTCGAGGACGCGAGGCGCGCGCTCGCCATCGACCCGAACGACAAGACCGCCTTCGCCCTGATGAAGCTGTCCGAGGGCCGCACCGCCGCCGCCCCGAAGTTCGAGAACACGAGCCTCGCCCAGTCCGTCGAGCGCGAGTACCACGGCATGGTCCAGCAGCTCAACCAGGTCGAGGCCCTGCGCCAGGCGCCGCCGGAGCTCCCGGCCGAGAAGTCGGTCCGCCGCTTCATCGAGACGGCCGGCAGCAAGCTCGCGGTCAAGGACTACCACGGCGCCATCGGCGAGGCCGACAAGGCCCTGGAGGTCGAGCCGGACAACAGCGACGCCTTGTTCTACCGCGCCGCCGCCGAGAACCTGCTCGGGCGCTACGGCGACGCCGACCGGGACGCCTCGCGCGGGCTGTCGATCTCCCCCTCCGCCGCGTTCCTGCGCGACGCGCGCGCCTGGGCGTACATCCGCATGGGGCGCTTCACCGACGCCATCTCCGACGCCAACCACTCGCTCGAGATCGACCCGAAGAACCCGTACGCCTACGCCAACCGCGGCCACGCCCACGAGGGGCGCGGCGACTACGAGGCGATGGCCGCCGACCTCAAGACCGCCGCCGTGCTCAACGGCCAGTTCGAGCCCGACTACCGCGACTCGACCCGGCGCCACGGCCTGATCCCGGCCCAGCTGACGCGCGACGGCGAGCGGCGGCCCTTCCTCGACGCGGCGCTCCCGCCCCGCGCGCGCTCCTTCGGCATCGTCCTGCTCTTCACCGTCGCCGGCGGGCTGCTCATCGGCTTCGGCCTCATGCACGTCAGCAACGGCCTGCGCGGCGACCGGGAGAAGAAGGCGCGCGCGCCGTCGGGCATCGAGCTCCACTACGAGCTCGGCAAGGCGATCGGCCACGGCGGCATGGGCATCGTCTACGAGGCCCGCGACAAGCGCCTCAAGCGCCAGGTCGCCATCAAGATGCTGCGCGACGAGTTCCTCCTCGATGCCGAGGCCAAGAAGGCCCTGATCGAGGAGGCCGCGATGGTGGCCGAGCTCCAGCATCCCTCGATCGTGGACATCCACGGGGTCGAGCAGGACGAGCGCGGCCTCTACCTCGTCTTCGAGCGCCTCGAGGGCTGCACTCTCGACGAGGTCATCACCGAACGGAAGGTCCTGCCCCTCCGCGAGATCAAGCGCGTGCTCGGCCCCGTCTGCTCGGCGCTGACCTACGCGCACGGGCGGGGCGTCGTCCACCGCGACCTGAAGCCCGGGAACGTGATGCTGACCAAGGACGGCGGCGTGAAGGTCCTCGATTTCGGCATCTCGCGCCACGCGGCGCTCTCCGGCAAGGCGGCGACGACGCAGAGCGTCGTCGGGACGCCGCACTACATGGCGCCGGAGCAGGAGTACGGCGTCATCCGCCGCGAGAACGACGTGTTCGCGCTCGGCGCGGTCCTCTACGAGATGGTGACCGGCTCGCGCCCGTTCGACGGCACGACGCCGGCCAAGCTCGCCAAGAGCTACCTGCGCCCGTCGACGCGGGTGCCGGGCCTGAGCCCCGAGCTCGACGCGCTGATCGACCGCACGCTCGAGCCGGACCCCGACAAGCGCCTCGCCACGCCCGCCGAGTTCTGGACCGCCCTCGAGGCGATCAACGACCGCCGCTCCCCGGCTTAGAGCGGGCGGCCGCCCGCCTCACTTCGGAGGGCGGCTCTTGGCCGAGCACGCCGTGCTGAGACCGAACGGCAGATACGCCGGGCACCAGCCGAGCGCGGCGGTCAGCAGCGGCGCCAGCCCGATGAGGCCGAGCGGACTGTGAAAGCGCCAGCCGGCGGCGAGTATTCCCAGACCGACGACGACGCGCGCGACGCGATCCGACTTTCCGACATTCGATGAGAGCATGCATCCTCCTTGCTTGTTGCGGCCTGAAGAGAGGATAGCGCCGCCGGCGCGCCCGCGTCGGTGACTAAGTCACACGGCGCGGCGCTCGAGCGCGGCGCGGTCGAGCACGCGAACGGAGCGGCGCGTGAGAAGGACGAGGCCCTCGCGCTCGAACTCCTTGAGGAGGCGGCTGACGACCTCCCGGGCCGTGCCGATCTCCGATGCAAGGGCTCGATGCGTCACGACGAGCTCGCCCCCCGCCGCGGACGCCAGCCGCGCCGCCAGCCGCGCGTCGACCCGTCGAAAGGAGATCTCCTCGACGGTCAGGATGACCTCGCTCAGCCGCTTCGAGAGCAACGCGAACACGTAGGCCCGCCATGCCTCGTGCCGCGCCATCCAGTCGCGAAAACGGGGAGCGGGGATCAGAAGAACGACGGCGGAAGACTCGACGGACGCCTCGGCCGGGAACCGCGCGCCGGAGATCACGCAGGATCCGGTCAGCATGCAGCTCTCTCCGCGCCCGATCCGATAAAGGGTCACTTCCCGGCCGCTCTCGCCCGACTTGAAGACGCGCAGCTCCCCCGAGAGAACGAGCGGCACATAGGCGCATTCCTGGCCTTCTTCGATCACGCTCGCGCCCGCCGGGAACGAGCGGCAGACCCCGAAGCGGAACAGGTCCTCCTGCGCCTGCCTGCCGGCGCCTCGAAGGAAAGGCAGCGCCCGCAGCGCGGCGGCGCGCTCCGTCTCCGTGAGCATCAGGATGGCCCGGTAACGCCCAGGAAGATCGTGTGGCGCTCGTTGCCGCCCGCCTCCGAGGAGTTCACGAGCTTCTCCTCGACGTCGAAGCCCGCCTTGCGCAGGCGCATCCCGAAGCCCTTGTCGGGCGTCGACGACCAGATCGCCAGCACGCCGCCGGGGCGCAGGGCCGTGTAGGCCGCGGCCAGGCCCTCCTGCGAGTACAGCCAGTTGTTCGAGTCGCGCGTGAGGCCCTCGGGTCCGTTGTCCACGTCGAGCAGCACGCCGTCGAACTCGGCGAGCTCGGTCTGCAAGCTCATCGCCACGTCTTGAAGCCGCACCTCGACGCGCGGATCCTCGAGCGGCCGGCCCGCCAGGTGCGCGAGCGGGCCCTTGTTCCACTCCACGACGGCGTGCATCAGCTCGGCCACGACGACCTTCCCTTTGGGCCCCAGTTCCTTGAGGGCCGCCGCCAGCGTGTAGCCCATGCCCAGGCCGCCGATGAGGAGCTTCGCCTCGGGAAGGTGCGCGAGCCTCGAGCACACGAGCTTGGCGAGGTCGTCCTCGGACTTGTGGATCTCGCTGCTCATCAGCTCGGTGTCAGCCACCCAGATCGTGAAGATTCCGTCCTTCTTGGACAGGCGCAAGGTCGCGCCCTCTCCGGGGATGCGCACGCCGCCGAGCTCGAAGGTCTCTCCCATGGTCCGCTAGTGTAGCAAGTGCGGATTTGGCGCTAAGCTTCGATCTCTTTCGTACGTTCAGCTGCTCTCCAACTCGCACCGCTGCGAGTTCTCGCAAATGCTCCGTTTCCAACTGTTTCCGGAAACAGTCGCCGGGTTCAGCTCTTGGCGAGACCGGTGATGATCCTCCATTCGAGCGCCGTCACCGGTATCACCGACAGCCGGGAGCGCTTGAACAGCGCCATGCCCGCGAGTTCGGGCGTCCCCCGGAGCTCGTCGAGCGGGACCAGGCGCGGGAGCTTGGAGACGAAGCGCAGGTCCACCTGGAACCAGACCGGGTCTTTGGGCGTCGCGCGCGGCTCGTAGTAGTCGCTCTTGGGATCGAACTGGGTGGGGTCGGGGTAGGCGGTGCGGCTGACCTCGGCGATGCCCGCGACGCCGGAGGGCTTGGCGTTGGAGTGGTAGAACAGGACCTTGTCGCCGACCTTCATGCTCTTCATGAAGTTGCGCGCCTCGTAGTTGCGCACGCCGTTCCAGCCCTCGGTCCTCTTCTTCGCCAGGTCGTCGATGCCGAACACGTCCGGCTCGGACTTCATCAGCCAGAGGCGGGCGGCGGTCATTTGACGAGCAGGTCGCGCAGGTCCGCGAGGCGGAAGTACGACCAGACCCACGCCTTCCAGAAGGCGCCGGCGGCCCGGCCGCGCAGGCGCGACCAGGAGGTCGGCACCGGGGGAGCGAAGGAGTCCTTCGACAGCGCGGCGACCGCCGCGGGGTCGGGAGAGATGACGAGGTAGCCCTCGGCGAAGCTGTCCTTGACGACCTCGGGGGAGGGAGGCAAGGTCGAGGCGAAGCCCTCGATGTCCTTGAGGCGGTTCTCCGTCCAGTTGCGGTCGAGCGCCGCGGCGAAGGGCTTGATCGCGGCGACGCCGCCGTCCTCGGTGACGAGCTGATAGTCGATGTCGCTCGAGGGCCCGGACTGGCCGATCGAGTAGGAGCCGAGCAGCGCCATCGCGATCACGCGGCGGCCGCGGGGGAGGTCCTTGTTGACCTCGAGGATGGAGGCGACGACGGCCGCGCGGAAGGACGCCAGGACGAGCGGCTGGCGCGTCGCGCGGTGCTCGTCGATCCTCGCGAGCTGCTCGTCGGTGAGCATCGCGTCGATCTTCGCGGCGAGCAGCTCCGGGGCCATCGTCGGCAGCTCGTAGAAGACGCCGAAGGCCTTCTTGCGGTAGTAGCTGGGGCGCTCGAGCGGCACGACCTTGTCGACGCGGTCGAGATAGGCGAGGAAGGACGCGCGCGACTCGGGGTCCTTGGGGAAGTAGCGCTCCCAGAGCTTCACCGCCTCGCGCCGGATGGTCGCGCGGTCGGCCACCTGGGGGCCGGCGGTGCGCACGACGCCCGAGTAGGCCTTGGTGCGCCAGTCGATCCACATGCCCTCGAGGTCGCGCACGGCGCGCGGCTTGTCCGCGGTGTCGGCCTTCTGCTGCTGGACCATCGAGCGCAGGAGGACGGAGCGCGAGCCAAGGAAGAACTTGGTCGTCTCCCAGTGCGAGCGGCGCAGCAGCGCGCGCGCCTGCTCGGCGGGCACGGCGCCGTCCAGGATTGCTGGGTTCATGGTCGAGCATCCATCCCCCTCGGCGGCCCCGGCGCGGATATCCACATCGAGCCGTGAATGAGGCCTGTTTGAAGCCGTGCGCTCGATCGCGAATCCGAAGTTCGTCGAGCTGCGCACCACCCGG
>JACPFR010000045.1 GCA_016182905.1 Elusimicrobiota bacterium | reverse complement strand
GCCTCCGCGCGCGCGGCGGCGGGCGCCGGCGCGGCGGGCGCGGAGCGCGCGGGACGGGGCCGCCGGCCGGCGGCGAAGCGGAGGCGGTTCGCCACGTAGAACTCCGCCGCGTCCAGCGGCGCGGGCACCGTGAGCCGGCGCCGGTCCATGGCGCGCAGGCGCTCGGCGATCCTCTCCAGGTTCTTGAGCGCCTTCGGCCGCGGCCGGAGCTCGGCCAGGCAGCGCTCCCGGGCTTCCGCCTCGCGGAAGGCGGGGTCGCGCGGCACGACGCCGACGACGGAGGTCCCGATCCGGCGCGCGAAGCGCTCGATCATCCTCACGTCGGCGCCGGGGTCGCGGAGGTTGGCGATCAGGCCGCAGAGCCCGACGCCGTTGCCCGCGTAGTTGCGGACCGCGTGCGCGATGTTGTTGGCGGCGTACAGCGACATCGCCTCCTCGCTGACGACGATGACGACCTTCTCGCCGAACCCCAGGCGCAGCGGCGAGGCGAAGCCTCCGCAGACCACGTCCCCGAGCACGTCGAACGCCACGACGTCGTACCCGCCCCGCTCGATGATCCGGTCCCGGTGCAGGACCTCGATCATCTTGCTGATGCCGCGGCCCGCGCAGCCGACGCCCGGCTCCGGCCCGCCCGCCTCGACGCAGTCGAGCCCGAGCCGGCTGCGCATCAGGAACTCCGCGGCCGGGGCGACGCCGAGGTCCTCGCCCCGCGGGGTCAGGACGGTCCGGGCCTGCGGGCGCTCCACCAGGAGCGCGGTCGAATCGCGCTTGGGGTCGCAGCCGACGTGGAGGACCTTGAGCCCCGAGCGCGCGTAGATCGCGCTGAGGTTCGAGGAGATGGTCGACTTTCCGCTGCCCCCTTTGCCGAAGAAGACCAGTTTTTCCGGCGTGCGGGGGATCATTTCGCTCCGTTCATGGGGCTGAGCGGCTTTGAACGCAACGGTCCGGCCACCGGGGCGGGCGAATCCGGCTCCGGCGGCCGCGCGCGGCACGAAACGGCGGGTGCGGCCGTAGTGTTGCGTATGACTGGAATCCATCCATGAAGCGGACATCCCGACCCCTCCGGAAACCCGCGCCGCCGCTTGGAGAGCCGACGGACCGCCGCCGGCTCGTGGGGCGCCTCAGCCGCCTCGGCCTCCGGGCTCCGGACCCCTTTCACGGCGCGGTGATCGGCGAGGTCTACCTGATGCTCACGATGGCCTGCAACCTGCGCTGCCAGGCCTGCTCCCTCTGGGGCGCGGGCGGGGCCTGCCACGACGGGAGGTACTACGCCGGCATCTCCAAGCCCGCGCCGCTGCCGCGGATGCGCGCCTTCATCGACGAGCTGGCGGCGTTCCGGCCGGAGTACGTGAACTTCGCGGGCGGCGAGCCGCTGCTGAGCCCTCACTGGCGGGAGCTCGCCCGGCGCGCCCGGGACCGCGGCCTGCGCACCATCCTGACGACGAACGGCGTGCTCCTGGACCGCTTCGCCGCGGAGGTCGCGGACAGCTTCGACCAGGTGAACATCTCGATCGCGTGCCCGCCGGCCATGAGCAAGGAGCTGCGCGGGGGGGCGGCCGGGCACTACCGGGTCATGATGCGGGGCCTCAAGCGCCTGGCGGGGCTGCGCGACCGCGCTCCGGGGCGCAAGCCGATCCTGCGCCTGATGTGCGAGGTGTTCGACTCCAACGGCGGCCATCTCATCTCGCTCATCGACCATCTCAAGGACGAGGGAGTGGAGTTCGACGAGATCTACTTCATGCACCTGATCTTCAACCGGCCGGAGGTGCTGGCGGCGCAGAAGCGGGTCTTCGAGAGCGAGTTCGGGCTGCCGGTCGGGCTCTGGAACGGCTACGGCTACCGTCCTCACGCCATGGATTACGCGGCCCTCGACGCCGCGCTGGGAAGGCTGCGCGCCTCGCTGCCTCACGCCCGCTTCAACATCGACCTGCGCGGGGCGAAGGCGCTGCGCGACTACTACGAGGGGCGCCGCGAGGGCCTCGGCGCGCCCTTCTGCGACGGCCCCTGGCGGCAGGTCAACGTCTTCCCGAACGGCCAAGTGTGGGTGTGCCCCGACTACGTCCTGGGCGACCTGAAGGAGGGCTCCTTCGCGGCCGTCTGGGACGGGCCGAAGGCCCGGGCCCTGCGCCGCCGCGTCTTCTCGAACATCTTCCCGTCGTGCCGCGGCTGCTTCTCGTTCTACGAGAAGGAGCAGCCGGTGGGGCCCGCGTGAGGCACGCGTCGGCCGGCCCGCGGGCGACGGCGGCCGTGGCGGAGCTCCTCGGCCTCGCGGCGAAGGGCCTGAGCCTGGAGGGGCTGTGCGTGGAGGACGGCGCGCGCGCGCGCCTGCGGCTGCGCAAGGGGGACAAGCGCCTGGAGTACGGCGGGGAGAAGCTGGGCCCGCTCCGCCTCGCGCGCGTGCTGGAGCTCGTCGCCGCCGACCCGGAGACCTTCGTCGAGGAGCTGGAGGCCGGGGACGCCGGCGACCGGATCAAGGTCCCCTACGTCGCCGGCCCCATGGGGCTGCTCGAGGCGGGCTGGCGGAACTTCTTCGCCGACCAGGACTTCGAGATCCTGATGGAGGCGCCCGAGCCCACGCCGAACAAGACCGTCACCGTCGAGTACGCCGACCTCGAGTGCTTCTGCGCGCGGCCGGACATCAGCTTCAGCCAGTGGAGCTTCCTCGACTGGCCGGACGAGTCCGTGGACCTCGGCGAGGCGGGCGAGGACGCGTTCGTCGCCGTCGAGCTCGAGGAGAAGGACATGGTGATGGGCACCGGCGAGAAGGCCGACGAGCTCGTCTCCGAGGTGCGCCGCCTGGCCGAGGCGGGCAACTACATGGTCGTCACCCACCTGTGCACGCCGATCGTGATGGGGGAGGACTTCCAGGCGCTGGCCAAGCGCTGCGAGAAGGAGGTCGGGGGGACCTCGGTGAGCTGGAGCCAGAAGGACCGCGACCGCGGCGACAACTTCGGCGAGCACTTCCGCGAGCTGATCGCCCGGCCCGGCTTCCTCGACGGCCCCGGGGACGCCGCGTGCGTCAACCTGTTCCACTTCCCGACGGCGTTCCGCGAGGACGAGCTGCGTCCGCTGCTGGAGGAGATGGGGCTGACGGTCGGCGTCAGCGTCTTCCCCGTCGTGGACTTCCCCTCGCTGGAGGACCTCTCGCGAGCGCGCTGGCAGGTGTTCTGCGAGAAGCCCGCCTACGCGGACCGGACCCTGGAGTTCCTGAAGGGCTCGAGCCGGCCGGTGGTGACGGCGCGCGCCCCCTACGGCGTCGAGGGGACGCGCGAGTGCCTGCGGAGCATCGCGGCCGCCGCGGGCAGGGAGCGCGAGTTCGAGGCCGTCTGGTCCGCGCGGCTCGCCGCGTTCATGCCGTCGTGGGAGGCGCGCCGCAAGGAGGCCGCGGCCGCGCGCCTCGCCTTCGCCGTCTCGGAGGCGACTTTGCCGCGCCTGCTCGCGCCGCGCTACGGGCACGGGGCGCCGCTGGCGGGCATGATCCGTGAGATGGGCTTCGGCGTCGATCTCCTGTATTTCGACCGGCACGGGACCGCGCCGGCGCTCCCGCCGGGATTGCGCGGCGCGGGCGTGCGGACCTTCGCGTCGCCGTCCGAGCTGGAGGCCGCGCTGCGCGAGGGGGAGTTCCGCGCCGTCTACTCCGACATCTTCTTCGACTGGCGCGTCAGCGCCGCGGGGAAGTCCCGGTTCTCGAGCCGCGATTTCGAGATGGGCCTGGAGGGCGCGAGCCGGACCATGGACCGCCTGCTCAACGCGTGCCGGCTCCCGTTCTACCGGCGCTACGGGACCAGGCTCGCCAAGGCGGCCCGGAGGGTGAATGTCTAGCCCGGGCGTCCGGTTCAACCTTCCCTTCCTCCACGGCCTGTACGCGGCCTTCAACGCCATCCCCGACGCGTATTTCCTGGGCGACGGCCCGAGCTGCGTGTTCGCCAAGGCCGAGCACATCCACGGCCGCCACGACCTGTTCTCCACTTTGCTCTCGTGCGGCAGCGACCACCGCATCCAGTACACGGGCGTCAACGTGTTCAACATCGCGGGGAGCTTCGAGGCGGAGATCGCCAAGGGGCTCGAGCGCATCGCCGGCTGGCCGAGCTCCGGCGTCATCTTCACGGGCGCGATGCCGATGTGCGCCATCGCCGGCACCGACTACGAGCGCATCCTGCGCGACGCGCTCGCCGGCTGCGGCAAGCCCGCGTTCCTCATCCCGCGGCGCTCGGCCGTGTCCGGGGATTGGCTCGACGGCTACGCGGGCGGGCTCGAGGTCATCGCGTCGGGCATCGACCTGTCGGGGGCGAAGCCGGACAGGAACGGCGCGGCCGTCGTGGGCTACCTGATGGACCGCAACGAGGGCGATCATCAGGGCAACGTGCGCGAGCTCGAGCGCATCCTGCGCGCGCTCGGCGTCGAGCCCGTCTCCACCTGGCTCTCGGGCCGCCCCTACGAGCATCTGCGCGAGGTCCGCAAGGCGGGCGCGATCGTCTCGCTCCCGTACGGCCGCGAGGCCGCGAGGGTCCTGGCCCGGCGCCTGGGCGTCAAGCTCGTCGAGGCCGAGCTCCCGTTCGGGCTGGAGGGCAGCCGCCGCTTCGTCGAGCTCCTCGGCCGCGAGCTCGGCCGCGAGGCCGAGGCGCGGAGGTTCGTCGACGCGGAGCTCGACGCGGTCGTCCCGCGCCTGGAGTGGAGCGTCCCGCACGCGTTCGCCGACCGCCGCTTCGCGTTCGCGGGCGACCCGCACTACGCCGAGGCCTTCGCCGACATGATCGAGGAGGTGGGGGGACGCCTCGTCGCGACCGTCGTCATGGGCCGCCCCGGCCATCTCAGCGCGGAGCGCCGGCGCGCGCTGGAGGCCCGTCCCGGCACGGTGTTCGAGCCGGACCGCGCCAAGCTGCGGCGCCTGTTCGGGGCGACGACGCGCTGGAAGGTGGACCTGCTCGTCTGCAACAGCCGCAGCCTCAAGTACCTCAACCCGAAGATTCCCTGGCTCGAGTTCGGCTTCCCGTCCGAGTTCACGCATTTCCTCGACGACGCGCCTTTCCTGGGGTTCAAGGGCGCGCTGGGCTTCCTCTCGCGCGCGGCCAACGAGGTCGTCAAGGGCCTGCGCACGAAGGCGGGGGCGGCGTGAGCGAACCGCGGGCCTTGCTGTCGGAGGGGCGCCTCGCGGATTGCGCGCGCGAGCTCGCGCGGGCGATCGCCGGGCCGGCGCGGCCGGAGAACACGTTCGTCGGCTCGGTGCAGGCCCTGCTCGCCGGGCGAGGGTGGACCCTGGCCGTCGCGTCGCCCCGCGGCCGCGTGGTGCTCGCGGTCCGGCGCGCGCGCCGCGTCGTCGCGGCGTACGTCCTCGAGTACCGCGGCGGGAAGGCGTCGGTGCCCGCGCTGTTCCACCTGCGCCGCCTGCCGGGCACGCGGACGGCTCTGGAGGACGAGGCGGCCCTCGGCGAGCTGTCCTCGGCGCTGTGCCTGCTCTTCGAGTCCCTGCGCGGCCGGGGCGAAGGGCCTCCGGGCGCGCGCGCCGAGACGCACGAGGCGGGTCGCGAGGGCCTCGAGCGGATCCTGCGCGTCACCTCGGCCTGCAACCACCGCTGCCCGTTCTGCTTCGTGCCCGTCCGCGCCGGCGGGGCCGGCGGGGCCGAGCTCGAGCGCGAGCTCGACGGCCTGGCCCGCGACCTCGGCCCGGGCGGGACCTTGGTGCTGTCCGGCGGCGAGCCCACCGTGGATCCGCGGCTGATGGAGATCATCGCCTCGGCGCGCCGTCGCGGCCTGAGGCGCTTCGTGCTGCAGACCAACGGGGCGGCCCTCGCCCGCCCCGGCTACCTGGAGAGCCTCCTCGCCCTCGGGGTGGAGGGCTTCGACGTCTCCTTCCACGCGCACACGCCCGCCCTCCACGCCCGCGTCACCGGCAGCCGCGCGACCTTCCCCAAGGTCGTCGAGGGGCTGGGGCGCCTCCTGGAGTCGGGCCGCGCCCGGGTGACGGCGTGCGTGCTGGTCAACGCGGAGAACTATCGCGCGCTGCCCGGGCTGGTGGGCTTCCTGGGCCGGCTGGCGCGCGCGCGCCTCCGGAAGGGGGCGGGCCGCCTCGAGGTCGCCTTCTCGTTCCTGAACGGGGCCGGGATGAACGCCGCGCCGGCGATGGCCGTCGACCTGGAGAAGGCCGCGCCCTATCTGCGCCGGGCGCTGGCGCGCGGCCTCGAGGAGGGCCTCGTGCTCCAGCGGTTCACGGGCGAGACCGCCATGCCGCCCTGCCTCGTCGCCGATCCGGCGGCGTACGCGGGCGACGTCGAGTTCTCCCGGGAGCGGGTGCGCTACGCGGAGGATTTCTCCGGGGAGACCGGCGACGTCGGCCGCGCCAAGCGCCCCGGCTGCCGGAAGTGCGCGTACGATGCCCGCTGCATGGGCGTGCCGGCGGAGTACGCCCGGCGGTTCGGCCTGGGGGCCCTGGCATGCCCGGCGCGGTGAGGCCCTTGCGCCTGGACCTGCTCGTGACGCGGGCCTGTCCCATGGCCTGCGTGTACTGCCACATGGATCACGGGGGGGGCGCGATGAGCCGCAGCGCGTGGCGCCGGGCCGTCGAGCTCCTGCTCCGGGAGGAAGGGCCGCTGGAGCTCCAGCTCATGGGCGGCGAGCCGCTCGTCGAGTACGGGCTCGTGCGCGAGATCCTGGCGCACGCGGCCGCGGCCGCCGCCCGGAAGCGCAAGGACCTGAGCCTGGGGATCACCACCAACGGGCTGCTCCTCACCGCCGCGCGCGTCCGCGAGCTCGGGCGGCTCGGCGCCCGCGTGATGCTGAGCTTCGACGGCGGCGAGGACGTGCAGACCGCGCAGCGCGGGGCGGGCCGCGGCCTCTGGCCGGTCCTCGAGCGCAACCTCGCGG
Organism: Elusimicrobiota bacterium; assembly: GCA_016182905.1. NCBI lineage: Bacteria > Pseudomonadati > Elusimicrobiota > Elusimicrobiota bacterium. The sequence goes on along the minus strand of JACPFR010000045.1, from coordinate 46,032 downwards.
CGCTGGCCCGCTCCGGCCGGCCCTTCTTCGTCAACGTCGTCGCGACCCCCGGCTCCGCCGGCCGGCTGTCGCGGAGCGTGGCCTTCCTGCTCGGGAAAGGCGTGCGCGCCTTCCAGATCAGCTACGCCCTCGGCGTCTTCTGGGACGAGCCGTCGCTGGCGGCCCTCGAGCGGGAGCTGCGGCGCGCCTACCGCCTGGCCGACGCGGCGTCCCCGCCGGCGGAGGTGTTCAACCGCCGCAACGACGCCGAGCCCGTGCTGCTGAGCCCCCAGCACGTCGTCGACACCGACGGGCGCCTGTACGTCGGCACCTCGGTCGTGCTCGAGCGCCTGTGGCCGGGGCTCCACGGCTCGTTCCTGATCGGCCCGGTGAGCGGGCTGAAGCGCCTTCCCGGGCGGAGCGTCGGGCCGCGGGATCAGCTGCGCCGCCTGCGCGCCGCCGACGTCGACGGCGCGGCGCGCCGGGACATGCTCAACAATCTGGCGGTCGGAAAACGGATGCGGGAGTTCTGGCGGCGCGAGGTCCTCGTCGCGCCGGGCTCGGATCACCGCACGGGAGGTCCTTGATGTCCTTCACGGCGCAGGTCCCGCACCTTCTGGCGGGCGGACGGTCCACGACGGCCGTCGCCAAGCTCCTGGGGCTGACGGCGGCCGCCGACGGCTGGACGATCCGCTCCCTGTGCGGCGTCGGCGCGACGAACGTGCGCGTCGGCCTGAGCAAGGGCGGTCTGCGCCTGGCCTTCTACCTCCTGCCCAAGGGCGCGCCGAGCGCCGCCGCCGAGACCGCCGGCCTGTCGATCGCGGCCGAGGGCGACCCCGGCCCGGCCATGAAGCGCCTGATCGCGGCGCTGGCCGCGCGGCTCGGGAAGCGGACCCTGGAGGACGTCCTGACGATCATCTCGGAGGATCCGGACACCTTCGTCGAGATGACGCCGGGCGGCGATTCGACGAGCGCGCTGCGCGTGCCCATCGCGGCGGGACCGATCAACCTGCTCGAGGCGGGCTGGCGGAACTTCTTCGCCGACCAGGACTACGAGGTCCTGCTCGGCTACCCCGAGCTGAAGATGAACAGGACGATCTACGCGCGCTACTCCGACCGCGAATGCCTCTACTCCTGGTCCGGCAACGATCCGCGCAAGTGGTCCTTCTTCGCGTACCCGGTCCGCGTGCCGTCCGACAGCTTCGGGGCGACGGTGTTCCGCACCGGGATCGTGATGGAGCTCGAGGAGCGGGACATGGTCCTGGGGGCGGTCGAGAAGGCCGACGCCCTCGTCGAGTCGGTGGCCAAGGCGTCGGCCGGGGCCGACGCCGACTACGTCGTCTTCAACCACTTCTGCACCTCGATCGTCATGGGCGAGGACTCCGGGTCCATCACGCGCCGCATCGAGGAGGCCAGCGGCCTGAAGACGGTGTGCTGGAGCCACGGCGACCGCGACCAGCTGAACAACTTCGGCGAGCACTTCAAGGCGCTGTTCGCCGCGCCGGGCTACTGGGACGTCCCGGCCGCGAGGAACGCCGTCAATCTGTTCCATTTCCCGACGGACTACCGCGACGCGGAGCTGGTCCCGATGCTGGAGGAGATGGGCGTGGAGGTCAACACGCGCCTGTTCCCGGACGTGGACTTCCCGTCGATGGAGCGGATCCCGCGCGCCGCGGCGCACGTCTTCGGCGCGGCGACCTCGTACCAGTCCAAGCTGCCGGAGCTCCTGGCCGGCGGGGAGCGGCCGGTCCTGACCGTGCGGGCCCCGTACGGCCTCGAGGACACGGGCGAGTGCCTGCGCGCCGTCGCGAGGGCCGCGGGACGCGAGGAGGCGTTCGAGGCCGTCTGGAAGGGCAAGCTCGCCGCCGTGAAGCCCGAATGGGAGGAGCTGACCGCGCGGGCGAGGGACTTCCGTCTGGCGTTCGTCGTGTCGGAGACGACCTTGCCGATGCTCTGGGAGCTGCGGCACGGCCAGGGCGCGCCGATGATGCGCATGATCGAGGAGATGGGATTCGGCGTCGACGTCCTCTGCTACGACCCGCACAACGAGGGCCCGGAGGCCGCGCGGGACTCCCGCTGCGCGCGGCTGACGCCCTTCCGGACCCCGGCGGAGCTGACGCGGCTGCTGCGCGAGGGGGAGTTCCGGGCCGTGTACTCGGACATCTTCTTCGACTGGCGGGTGAGCGCGGCGGGCAAGGCGCGGTTCTCCAGCAAGGACTTCGAGATGGGCCTCGAGGGCGCCGTGCGCTCCCTGCGCCGGCTGCTCGCGGTATGCCGCCTGCCGTTCTACGAGCGATACGGCGAGCACCTGGCCCGCGTCGCCGGGAGGCCGTCCCGATGACCGCCAAGGCTCCGGGCGTGAGGCTCAACCCCCCGTATCTCCACGGCGCGTTCCTGGCCTTGAACGCGATCTCCGACGCCTATTTCCTCGGCGACGGTCCCGACTGCATCCGGGCCAAGGGCGAGCAGATCCACGGGCGCCACGACCTCTTCTCGACCTTGATGTCCTGCCAGGGCGAGCACCGCGTCCATTACACGGGGCTGAGCGTCTTCAACATCGCCGGCAACCTCGAGGGCGAGATCGCCGCCGGCCTCGAGCGCATCGCCCGGCGGCCCGCGTGCGGCGCGGTCTTCATGGGCTCGGTGCCGATGTGCACGATCGCGGGCACCGACTACGCCCGCATCGTCAGGCAGGTCTTCGCGGGGGGCTTCAAGCCCGCCTTCGTCGTGCCTCCGCAGATCGGCCTGGCGGGAGACTGGCTCGACGGATATAACGCGGTCCTCGAGGCGATGGCCAAGGACATGGACCTCTCGCCGGCCGAGCCCCGCCCGGAGAACGTGGCCGTGGTCGGCTACATGATGGGGCGCAACGAGGGCGACCACCGGGGCAACGTCCGCGAGATCGAGCGGATCCTCCGCGCCCTGCGGCTGGAGCCCGTCTCCACCTGGCTGTCCGGCGGCGGCTACGAGAGCCTGCGCGACGCGCGCCGGGCCGGCGCCGTCGTCTCCTTCGGGCACGGGCGCAAGGCGGCGGCGATACTCGCCCGGAGGCTGGGGGTCCGGCTCGTCGAGGCGGAGCTCCCGTTCGGCCTGGCCGCGACGAGGCGCTTCGTCGAGTCGCTCGGCCGCGAGTTCGGCCGGGAGGCGGAGGCCGCGGCCTTCGTCCGCGCGGAGCTGGACGCGGTCGCGCCGGCGCTCGAGTGGTCCGTGCCCCACGCCTTCCTGGGCCGCCGCTTCGCCTACGTCAGCGACCCGCACTACGCCGCGCCGTTCGCCGAGATGATCGAGGAGCTGGGCGGGGAGATCGCGGGGATGATCCTGCTGGGCGGGGAGCGGCACCTGCCGCAGGCCGAGCGGGCCGCGCTGTCGGCGCGCCCCCGGACCGTGTTCGAGCCGATGCAGAACGACCTCCAGCGGGACTGGCTCGGCCTCAAGCGCCGGGACGCCGACGTCCTCGTGGCGACGACGATGGCCGTCGAGTTCCTCCGGCCGGAGACGTCCTGGCTCGAGTTCGGCTACCCGTCCGACTACACCCACTTCCTGAAGGACGAGCCCTTCCTGGGGTTCCGCGGGGCGCTGGGGTTCTGCTCGCGGCTGGCCAACGAGGTGACCAAGGGCTTCTGCCTGGATTGGATGACCCCGCGGGAGCGGCGGTCCGGAGCGCGCTGACCGGCGGCATGAGGCTCCTCCTGCTCGAGTTCTTCCGCGGGGCTCTCCGGCGCAACGAGAGCAGCCTGTTCTTCCCGTTCCTCCAGGGTCTGGCCCGCGAGCGCGGCGGCGAGACGCTCTGGCTCTGCTACGGCGGCGGCATGAAGCACCGCGGCGGAGCGCCCGTCGGGCGCGCGCTCCACGCCGACCTGCCCGCGGAGGACCTCCGCTCGCTCGCCCGCCGCGCCGCCCGGTTCCGTCCCACGCACGTCGTGAGCAACGACGCGCTGAGCCTCGGGGCGCGGGATCTGCTGGCCGCGCTCGCCCGGCCGCCCGAGCTGCTCGTCATGCCGACGCTCGGGGAGCTGCCCGGCGGCGCCCCCGGCGAGCAGCACGAGGACTTCGCCCGCTGCGGCTGGTTCCTCGACTGGCTCGGCCGCCCGGACCCCGCGGCCGCGCGGCGCTACCTCGTCGAGGAAGCCGTCCCCGACTACTCGGCCGTGCTCGCCAACGCGGCGGCGCGCGCCGCCGCGCCGCAGATCACTTTCGTCAGCGGGACGATGTGCGCCTACCGTCGGACGTTGGAGGACAACCCCCATTACCACGGCCTGGACCTCGGGGCCGCGAAGCACCGGGGCTGCGCCTTCTGCGACTGCGCCCTCATGCCGCCCCTCACCGCTCCGCCGACGGGGATCATGCCTCTGCTCGAGACCCAGCTCCGCAGGACGCTGGAGACGGCGGGGCGGAGCGGCCGGGACAAGGGACGCTACGAGTTCTTCGACATCCGCGCGTTCTGGCGCTTCGACGAGCTCTTCGCGCTCGTGCTGCGGCTGAAGCTGCCCCCGTCGGTCTTCCTCTTCAATCCCCGGATCGACGACGTCCTCCGCCGGCGCGCCCGCATCGAGCGGGTCCTGCCGGCGCTGGCGAAGGCCGGGCACGAGGTGCGCCTGCTGAGCATGGGCGTCGAGAACTTCTCGGAGAGCGAGAACGCGCGCTTCAACAAGCGGATCAGCCTGGAGCAGGTCGACGAGTTCCTCGCGCTGGCGAAGAATTGGGGGAACGCCTACCCCGGCGTCTTCCGGCCCTTCAAGGACGGGAACGCGGCGGTCGAGCTCGGGTTCATCCTGTTCACCCCCTGGACGACGCTCGCGGACGTCCGCCTCAACCTGGAGCTCGCGGCCGCCCGGGGCTTCCCCGAGTGCGGCTACTGGCTGTACTCGATCCTCCTCCTCGAGGAGAGCTCGCCCATCTTCCGCCTGGCGGAGAAGGAGGGCGGCGTGCTGGCCGGCGAGTTCCCGGACCCGGGCCAGTACTACGGGTTCTTCAAGAACGAGGGGGAGCTCACCGGGGTGCGGGCGTGGCGCTTCAAGGACGAGAGGGTCGCCGCGTATTTCGCCCTGCTGGTGCGCGTCTGCGCCGCCGAGCGCGACGGCGACGCCTGCGCCCATTTCCGCGGAGACCCCCTGTTCGACCTGGCCGCCCGCCTGTACCGCGAGGCGAACGCCGATCCCGACCTCCCGGTCAGGCCGCTGCGGATCGCGCTCTCCCTGCTCGAGGTGATGGAGGCCGCGCGGGCGCCCTTCGCGCGGGAGATGCTCCTCCAGGACGCCGTCTCCCGCGCGTCGATCGCCGCGGCCGAGAAGCGCCGGAGCGCCCCCGGTTCCCCGGAGGCCGCGGCGGACGCCCCGCGGAGCCAGCTCGGGCGGGACGGCCTCGCCTACTTCAAGAGCCTGATCGGCGGTCCTCCCGGGGGCTGGGAGCTCGAGACCTCGTCGTTGACGCCCGGCGGGGTCAAGTTCTCGCTCGTCCGGGGCCCGCGGAGGCTGGAGTTCGACGTCGCGCCGCAGGGACGGGGCAAGCCCGGCGCGCGCCTGCGCTCGTCCCGGGGCGAGCCGTCGGGCGAGGACGCCGGGCTCGCGGCGACGATCGCCGCGGGCCTCGCCGCGACGACCTTCGACGCGATCGTCGCGCGCCTGCGCCGCGACGACCTGCTCTTCTCCGATCCGGACGGCAGCCGGATCCCGTCGCGGCTGGAGCGCTACTACCGCGTCGTCGACCACTCGCGGGATTTCTGGAAGTTCGTCTATCCCCAATGGCGCTGCCTGGAGGAGAAGGTGAACCTCGGCTCGCATTGGGCCCGCATCAACTACGCGACGCTCGAGTGCCGCCTGGCGAACCCCGAGCCCGGGGCTCCGTCGCTGCGCTTCTTCGCCGGCGAGCGCCCGGAGGCGGGCGAGGACGGCTGCGCTGACATCGAGACGCAGGTCACCGAGGCGGACGTCGTCGGCGGGCGCACGCAGGAGCGCCTCGGCCGCGCGCTCGAGGAGACGGCTCGCCGCGAGGCGCCGGCCTACATCCATCTCAACACCACCTGCCTCCCGGAGCTGATCGGCGACACCCCCGTGCCCTTCATGCGCCGCATCGAGACCGAGCTGGGCGTGCCCGTGTTCTGGACCTCGAAGACCCGGCCGGGCGGGCCGGTCTACTCGTCCTGGGTCGAGCGCCTCCTGGACGCGAGCCGGCCGGCCGCCCGCCCCGACCCGCGGGCGGTCCTGCTCGCCGGCGTTCCCTCGCCCGAGGCGCGGGCGCAGGCCGAGGAGCTGTGCGGCGCGCTCGGCCTGCGCGTGGTCGGGACCCTCTTCCCCGACCTGGACTTCCGCCGGGCGCCCGAGATGGGCTCGGCGAGCGCGGTCGTGTGGCTCGACCCGGTGGGCTGGGAGACGATCCCGGACTCGCCCTTCCTCCGCCGCGGCCTCGCCGTGGTCCGCACCCATCCGCCTTACGGGCTCGACGGCTCGCGCGCCTGGCTCGGCCGGGTCGCCTCGGTCCTGGGCCTGCAGGGGGAGGAGGACGCCTTCGACCGGGTCTTGGCGGCGCGCGCGGCCAAGCTCGAGGCGCTGAGGGCGGAGTGCCGCCGGCGTACCGCGGCCCTGATCGGGGACGAGGCCGATCTCGAGCTCCTCGTCGCGCGGCGGGGCGCCCTCGGCTTCGCTCCGGCGGAGCTGCTCGGCGAGCTCGGCTTCAACGTGCTCTGCCTGGCCTTCCGCCCCGGCGGCACGGCGGACGCGGCGGGCGCGCGGCGGCCGCGCAAGGGTCACGGCGCCGGGACGATCGAGACGGCGCCGTTCTCGACGCGCGCCCAGCTCGAGCGCGCTCTCGCGAGGCGAGCCGACCTCGCCTTCACCCATTTCAATCACGACCCGCGCCTCGAGGCCCTCGGCCTGCCGGGCTTCACCGAAGCCGCGTTCGAGCCCGGCCTCGACGGCCTGCTGGCCTCGGGCGGCCGCCTGCTGATGAAATGCCGGGCTCGGCCGTTCCCCCGGCATCGCGCCTTCCTTTCGGGGAGCGGCATTCTCAGCGACGGCACAGATTAGAATGGCCCGGCCCCACGGCGAGCGCTATCCTGTTGGCAGAATCGTTGCCATGCATATAGAAAAAAACCACCCGGCGGCCCCGCGTCACCGGCTCGGACTGGACGGGCTTCTGCACCTCAAGGGGATCCTCGGCGGCCCGCCCGCGGGGTGGGAGCTGGAGCAGGCGTTCCTTCGCGGGACCGAGGTCGAGCTCGTCCTGGCCAAGGACCGCCGCCGGCTCGACCTGCGGATCGTCCGGGACGCGGGGGGGCGCGCCCGGCTCGGGACCGATGGCCGCGGCGGCGAGCCCGCCGGCGACGAGCGCGCCGTGACGGGCGCGATCGCGGCGGGCCTGGCGGGAGAGGGCTTCGCGGAGCTCCTCGCGCGCCTCAACCGCGACGCCCTGCTCTACTCCGACCCCGGCGGGGACTCGGTCCCGTCGCGCTTCGAGACCTATTTCCGGGCCGTCGATCACGGCTCGCGCTTCTGGAAGTTCGTCCACCCGGACGTGCGCTTCCTCGAGCAGGACGTCCGCTTCGGCGCGCGCTACGCGCAGATCAGCCACGCGACGCTGGAGTGCAACGCCAACAACCCGCGGCTCGAGGTGGCGCCGCTGCGCTTCTTCGCCGAGGACGGCCCCCGCGCGGCGGAGGGGGATTTCTCCTACACGGACACCGACATCGGCGAGGCGGACGTCGTGGGCGGGCGCACGCAGGAGATCCTCGGGCGCGTCCTCGAGCGGGTCGCGCGCGAGGAGAAGCCGGCCTTCATCCATCTGAAGACCACCTGCCTGCCGGAGCTCGTCGGGGACACGCCCGCGCCGTTCATCGAGCGCATCGAGCGCGAGCTGGGCGTGCCGGTGCTGTGGACGTCGAAGACCCGCAACTCGGGCCCGGTCTACGAGGCCCTCGTCGATCGCCTGCTCGATGAGGTCGAGTTCGCTCCGGCCCGCGACCCGAAGGCCGTCATCCTCGCCGGCCTGCCGTCCGAGGCGGCGGCGAAGGAGGCCGCCGGGCTGTGCCGCGGCCTCGGCCTGCGCGTCGTGGGCGCGCTCTTCCCGAACCTCGACGTCCGCTCCTTCCCGGAGATCGGCGCGGCCGGCGCGGTGGTCTGGTACGACCCGGTGGGCTGGGCGAAGATCGAGGACGGGGTCTTCCTGCGGCGCGGCCTGCGCGTCGTCCGGCATCACCCTCCGTTCGGCCTCGCCGGGACCCGCGCCTGGCTGGCGCGCGTCGTCTCCGTCCTGGGCCTGGACGCGCCCGCGGAGGTCCCCGCGGCGGCGGCCGCCGGGCTCGAGGCGCTGATCCCGCGCTGCCGCGCGCGCACGGCGGCGCTCATCGGCGACGCCGCCGACCTCGAGCTGCTGGCCTCGCGCGGCCGGACCTTCGGCTTCTCGACGGCGGGGCTGCTGTGCGAGCTGGGCTTCCGCGTGCGCTGCCTCGTCTGGAGCCCCGCGCCCTCCGCGGCCGCGGCCCTGCGCCGGCCCCCGGAGGCGAAGGGCGCGGGCTCGATCGAGTTCGTCCCGTTCTCCACCCGCGCCGGGCTCGACCGGCTCCTGCGCCGCGGGGTCGACCTGGCCTTCACGCACTTCAACCACGACCCGCGCCTCGAGGCGCACGGCCTGCCGGGCTTCAACGACAACGTCTTCGAGCCCGGGCCGGCGGGCCTGCTGCGGTCCGCGTGCCGGCTCCTGTTGAAATGCGAGTCGCGCCCCTTCGCCCGTCACCGCGCCTGCCTGGCGCCATGGATATCATGATCGAGAACAGCCTCGCCGCCGCGGTCGAATCCTTCCGCCTGCCTTTCCTCAACGGCGTATACGTCGCCGTCGACGCCCTCGCGGGGGCCTATCTCGTCGTCGACGGCCCCTACTGCGTCTTCACCAAGGCCGAGATGCAGTACTGCCACAACCTGCGCTGCCGCCTGCTGCCGCCGATCGGCCATCGCCGCGTCGTGCACACCGGACAGGTCCAGGACCGCGAGGAGGTCAAGAGCCTCTCGACCGACCGCAACGCCCAGGTCGACGCCGTCTTCGCGGGGGTCTGCGCCCAGCCCGACGCCGGGATCGTGCTGTCGACGACCTTCGATTTCCACGAGCTCGTGAACTTCCCGCTGAAGGAGGTCGCGCGCCGCCACGCGCGGCCCGGCGGGCCGCTGCTCTGCCATATCCCCTCGCGCTCGCTCGGCGGCACCTGGCTCGACGGCTACGCGCGGACCTGCGAGGCGCTGGCCCGGAGCGTGACGCTCCGCCCCGGCCGCCGCGGGAAGGACGCCGTCGCGCTGGTCGGCTATCTCCACGACCGCGACGAGCCGGACCACGCCGGGAACCTGCGCGAGCTGAGGCGCCTGCTCGAGGCCCTCGGCCTGCGCGTGGAATCCGTCTGGCTGTCCGGCGGAGGCCGGGCGGAGCTGGAGGCGGCGGAGCGCGCGAGCCTCGTGATCTCTCTTCCCTACGCGCGCGAGGCGGCCCGCGTCGTGGCCGAGCGGACCGGGGCCAGGCTCTGCGAGGCCGAGCTGCCGCTCGGGCTGTCCGCCACCGAGAGGTTCCTCCGCAAGGTCGCCGCGTCCGCCGGACGCGGGCGGGAGGCCGCGCCGCTGGCCGCCCGGGAGAGCCGCGCCGCGGTGCGCGACACGCAGGCCCACGTGCTGCGGGTCATCTCGGGCCGCGTCGCCGAGGTCCTGCAGGACGATCCCCACCTGACGGCGGCCCTGCGGGAGCTGTGCGCCGAGCTGGGTCTGCTGGCCGACCCGGCCCTGCTGACGGCCCTGGGGCCGCTCGAGAAGAGGATCCGCCCGGTGTGCCTCGCCCCCACGGGCAGCGACCTCTCGCCCGACGACGCCGTGCACGTGCCGATCGGCTATCCGAACTACGTCGAGCATCCCGTCGCCGAGCGTCCGTTCCTCGGCTACGCGGGCTTCCGCCATCTCGTCGACCGCGTCGCCTCGGCCATCCTGCGCGACGAGGCCTCCGGGCGTCCGCGATCATGAAGCGCAGGCCGCTGACGGTCGTCGTCTACGGGAAGGGCGGCGTGGGCAAGTCCACGACGTGCGCCCATCTCGCGGCGAGCTTCGCCCGCGACGGCCGCGAGGTCCTGCTCCTCGGCTGCGACCCCAAGGCGGACACGTCGCTGCGCCTCATGGGCGGCAGGCGCGCGCCGACCATCGTCGACATGGTGACGGGGCTCGAAGGCCACGGGTTCCGCGAGCTCGTGACGAGCAGCCGGCCGGGGCTCGACGTGCTGGAGACGGGCGGGCCGCCTCCGGGGCAGGGCTGCGGGGGCCGCAGCGTCGCCACGCTGTGCCAGTTCCTGGAGGAGCACGCGCGCGAGGTCGGCGCCTACGACACCCTCATCTTCGACGTCCTCGGGGACCTCGTCTGCGGAGGCTTCGTCGCGCCCCTGCGCTTCGGCCTCGGCCGCGACGTGTACATCGTCTCCTCCGAGGAGACGGCGTCGCTGTTCGCGGCCAACAACATCGTCCGCGTCGCGTCGGCGCCCTACCACGAGGGCGTGTTCGTCGGGGGGATCATCTTCAACCTGCGCCAGAACGACGTGCGCCCCGGGCACCTCGAGGCCTTCGCCTCGCGCCTCGGCGTCGACATCACGGCCGTCATCCCGCGCGACCCGGACATCCTGGAGTCGGAGGAGCTGGGGCTGACCGTCTTCGAGCACGCTCCGAAGGGAGCGGCGGCGGCCCGCTTCCGCGACCTGGCGAAGGCGATCGAGGCGCGGCGGGGCGCGGTCCCCGGCGCCGCCGCGCGGCCCATGCCCGCCGCCGAGTTCGCCGAGTTCGCGCGCGGGCAGAGGATCTACAGGAGAGCGAAGTGAGCATGGAGAACAACATCGTCGTGTTCGGCAAGGGCGGCATCGGGAAGTCCACGATCTCCTCGAACCTCAGCTCGGTCTACGCGCTGCAGGGCCTCAAGGTCCTGCACGTCGGCTGCGACCCGAAGCACGACAGCACGCTGGGGCTCGTCGACGGCGAACTCATCGAGACCTTCATGGAGAAGTACACCCGCATCTTCGGGGTGCGCGACCACGGCGAGCTCAAGCCCTCGGACCTCATCGTCAAGGGCCGCCTCGGCATCGACTGCGTCGAGGCCGGCGGGCCGGAGCCGGGCGTGGGCTGCGCCGGCCGGGGCATCTCGCTGATGCTCGAGGCGCTGCAGGACCTCGGCGTGCTGAAGGCGGGCGGCTACGACGCGCGGGTCTTCGACGTCCTCGGCGACGTCGTGTGCGGCGGCTTCGCCGCGCCGCTGCGCAAGGGCTTCGCCGAGAAGATCGTCATCGTGGTCTCGGAGGAGCTGATGGCGCTGTACGCGGCCAACAACATCGCGAAGTCCGTGAGGACCTACGCCTCCAACGGCGTCTACCTCGCGGGCCTCGTGGCGAACCTCAAGGACGGCAAGGTGGAGCGCAGGAAGCTCGAGACGTTCGCCGAGATCCTCGGCACGCGCATCCTCGAGTTCGTGCCGCGCGACCCCGCCGTGCGCAAGGCGGAGTTCGCCCGCAAGAACACCGTCGTCGAGATGGCGCCGAAGAGCCCGTTCTCGAAGAGCCTCGCGTCGCTGGCCAAGAAGATACTCGACATCCGCAAGGAGGACTGCCCGATCCCGACGCCGATGGACGACCGGCGGTTCTACAAGGGCTGGTGAGAGCGCGATGATCCCGGGCGAGCGGCACGTCACGGCGGGGCCCGCGGCCCTCGCCGCCGTGGAGAGCCTGATGGGGCTCAAGGCGGGAGGGGCGGGCTGGAGGCTCGACGGCGCCTGCGCGCTGGGACGGGAGAGCCCGCGCGTGCGCCTGAGCCTGACGAGCGGCGCCCACCGCCTCGTCGTCTACCTCCTGCCGCGCTCCTCGACCGAGGCCGCCGTCCGCGCGCCCGGGCTCGCCTTGGCGCCCAAGGGCGCCGCGGGGCCGGCCGTCCTGAAGCTGCTGAAGGTCTTCGCGTCCCGCCTCGGCGAGCGGACCCTGTCCGACGTCGCGGCCGTGCTCGACGCCGACCCCCTGTCCTTCACGGAGAAGGTCGCGCCCGGGCAGGACGGGGACAAGGTCAAGGTGCCGTGCATCGGGCAGCCGATGGCGCTGCTCGAGGCCGGGTGGAGGAACTTCTACGCCGACCAGGACTTCGAGGTGCTGCTGGGCGTGCCCTCCTGCACCACCGAGAAGACGATCAACATCGAGTACGCCGACCTCGAGTGCTACTACGCGCGGCCCCGGCGCAGCTTCGCCAAATGGAGCTTCATGGACTGGCCGGAGGAGAGCGAGAACGGCGAGGAGAGGGGCGCGGGCGAGCCCGAGGACGAAGGCGCCCGGGACGGGAGCATCGTGACCGAACTCGAGGAGCGGGACATGGTCATGGGCACCGGAGAGCGGGCCGACGCCCTGGTCGAGGAGGTCCGCAAGCGGGCCAAGCCCGGCGACTACCTCCTCTTCACGCACCTGTGCACGCCGATCATCATGGGCGAGGATTTCCAGGGGCTCGCGCGGCGCTGCGAGAAGGAGATCGGCGGGTCCTCGGTGAGCTGGAGCCAGAAGGACCGCGACGAGAACGACAACTTCGGGGCCCATTTCCGCTCCCTGCTGAGCGCGCCGGGCTTCTTCGCGGAGCCCGGCGACGAGCGCCTGGTCAACCTCTTCCATTTCCCGAAGCGCGTGCGCGAGGAGGAGATCCGGCCGTTCCTGGACGACCTCGGCCTCGGGATCGGCGTCTCCGTGTTCCCGGACGTGAGCTTCCCGTCCCTGAACGGCCTGCCCAAGGCGCGGTGGCAGGTCTTCTGCGAGCGCAGCTCCTACCCGACCAAGGTGCGCGAGCTGCTCGAGGCCTCGCCGCGGCCCGTCGTGCCGGTGAGCGCGCCCTACGGCGTCGAGGGGACCCGCCGGTGCCTGCGGGGCGTCGCGGCCGCGGCCGGCAAGGCGGAGGCGTTCGACAAGGCCTGGGCGGCGCGGATGTCCGCCTTCCTGCCGTCCTGGGAGGAGCTGCGCCGGGAGGCTTCCGGGCTCCGGCTGGGCTTCGTCGTCTCGGAGGCGACCTTGCCGCGCCTCGTCGAGCTGCGCTACGGCCACGGGGCGCCGCTGGCGACGATGGCGATGGAGATGGGCTTCGGCGTGGACCTCGTCTACTACGACCGCCACGGCGAGCCCCCGGTCCTTCCTTCGGCGCTCTCGGACGCGCGCGTCGCGGTCTTCCGCAGCCCGTGGGAGCTCGAGCGCGCCCTGCGGGCGGGCGATTTCGCGGCCGTGTACTCGGACATCGTCTTCGACTGGCGGATCACGCGCGCCGGCAAGGCGCGCTTCTCGAGCAAGGACTTCGAGATGGGCCTCGCGGGAGCGCGCCGCACCCTCGAGAAGCTGCTGCCGCTGTGCCGCCTGCCGTTCTACCGCCAGTACGCCGCGCATCTCGCGTCCGCCCGGAGGTCCGCCCGTGGGTAAGGTGGGCGTGCGCGTCAACATCCCCTACCTGCAGGGGGCGTACCTCGGGCTCAACGCCATCCCGGACGCCTACTTCCTGGGCGACGGTCCGAGCTGCATCTTCGACAAGGCCGCGCACATCCACGGCCGCCACGACCTGTTCTCCACCTTGCTGTCCTGCGACAGCGAACACCGCATCCAGCACACCGGCGTCAACGTCTTCAACATCGCCGGGGACTGCGAGGGGGACATCGCGTCGGGCCTCAAGCGCATCGCGGCCTTCCGCGGCTGCGGGGCGATCTTCCTGGGCTCGATGCCGATGTGCGCGATCGTGGGCACGGACTACGAACGCATTCTTCGAGAAGCTCTCGAAGGCTCTTCGATACCGGCGTTCGTCATGCCGCGGCGCAACGCCGTCGCGGGCGACTGGCTCGACGGCTACGCCGCGATCATGGAGGCGCTGGCCTCGGGGATGGACCTCGAGGCGGCGAAGCCGGAGCCCGACACGGCGGCGCTGGTCGGCTACCTGATGGACCGCAACGAGGGCGACCATCAGGGCAACCTGCGCGAGCTCGAGCGGATCTTCTCCGCCCTGGGCCTGAGGCTCGCGACGGTCTGGCTCTCGGGCCGGCCGTTCGCGGACCTGCGCGACGTCCGGCGAGCGGGGAAGATCGTCTCGCTGCCGTACGGGCGCAAGGCGGCGAGGACGCTCGCCAAGCGCCTCGGCGTGCCCGTCGTCGAGGCGGGGCTGCCGTTCGGCCTCGAGGCGACGCGCCGCTTCGTCGAGCTCCTCGGCCGCGAGTTCGGGCGCGAGGCGCTCGCGCGGGACTTCATCGCCCGCGAGCTCGACGCGGTCGTGCCCAGGCTCGAGTGGACCGTGCCGCACGCCTTCCTGAACCGCCGCTTCGCGTTCGCCGGCGACCCGCACGTCGCGGCGTGCTTCGTCGAGCAGATCGAGGCCCTGGGCGGGCGGATGGCGGGGATGATCGTCGTCGGCGGGGATTATCACCTCGACCCCGAGCGCAAGCGGACGCTGGAGAGCCGGCCCGGGACCGCCTTCGAGCCCCTGCCCGGCGACGTCAGCGAGCAGTGGGGCCGCCTGGCGGCGGGCGGCGCGGACCTCGTCGTGGGCAGCGCCTTCGCCTTCGTCTCGATCCGTCGCGGCCGGCGCTGGATGGAGTTCGGCTACCCCTCCGAGGACACGCACTTCCTGCGCGAGGAGCCCTTCCTCGGCTTCCAGGGCGCCCTGGCCTTCCTGTCGCGCGCCGCCAACGAGGTCTCCCGCGGGCTCAACGAGGAGCGCGCGGCCGGCGGGGAGGGACGCGATGAGGACTGACGCGGCCCGCGGGCCGGCGCCCTCCCTGCGGGACCTCGAGCGGCGGCTCGCCCGGGTCCTGCTGCGCTCGAAGCTCGATTACTCGGACGACCTGTTCACGGTCATCAAGTTCTTCATCGACCTGCGCTGGGAGAAAGGCTGGTCCGCCGCCCGCTTGGGGCCGGAGTGGCGGACGCTGCGCCGGGAAGCGGCGGGTTCCCCGCACCTGTACGAGCTCTACTTCCATTTTCCCTACTGCAAGTCCCGCTGCAGCTACTGCTTCACCAATTCCCGCGTGCTTCCCCGCCAAGGGATGATCGACGACTATATCGGGGAGATCGAGGAGGAGGCCCGCTTCTTCGCGCCCATGCTCGAGGGGGCCTCCATGCGCATATTCGCCGTCGGCGGCGGCACGCCCAGCCTGATGAGCGCCGAGCAGCTCGAGCGGTTCTGCCGTCCGGCCGTCGAGCTGTTCAGCTTCGCGAAGGGGGCGATGCGGTCCATCGAGCTCAACCCGGCCGACACGGACCCGGCCAAGCTCCGCGTGCTGCGCGGGCTCGGCTTCACCCGGGTGAGCTTCGGCGTCCAGTCCATGACCCCGGAGACCCTGCGCCGCGTCAACCGGCGCCAGAGCTTCGACAGCGTCAAAGCCGCGATCGCGGGAGCCAAGGCCGCGGGCTTCGAGTCGGTGGGCACGGACATCATCTTCGGGATGGTGGGCGAGCCGCTGGAGAACTTCCTCGACAGCTTCCGGCGCCTCGCCGAGCTCCGGCCCACGGAGATATCGGTCTGCACCCTGTCGCTCACCGACCGGTACATGAAGGCGACGCGCACCACCCCGGAGGCCTACCTCCGCTACTACGAGGAGAATCTGACGCCCGGCTTCGAGGGAGTGATGCGCATCGCCCGCGAGACGGGCTTCCGGACGCCGGCGAAGGCCGAGCCCGACACCGGGGAATGGACCGTCGTGGACGCGGCTCTCCCCGCGGGGGAATTCTCCTGCCGGGAGGAGGGGCCGACCGCGGGCTCCATGCTCGGCCTGGGCCGGGGAAGCCGGTCCCAGATATTCGGCCGCCGGGTATACGAGCGGGATTGGGAGCGGTTCTCTCCCGAGGCGCCCCTTTACCGGGCCGCGCCGATGAGCCGGAAGGACGAGATGGCGTCGTACATCCTGGCGAACCTGGAGCACGGGTCGCGCTTGAACTACGCCGCCTTCCGGCAGAGGTTCGGGACGGACGTGCGCGAGGACTTCGGATTCGAGCTCAAGCTCCTGAAGTCGTTCGGCCAGGTCGAGTTCGAGGCCGAGACGTTCCATTATCTCCCGAGCGGGGTGCCCCAGCGCGTGTTCTGGGCCTGCGTGTTCGCCCTGCACGCCCTGCCGGGCCTGCCGTGCGGGGCCGGGCTGTTCGACGGCGATCTCCGCGCCCGCCTCGAGCGGGATATCTCCTCCGTCGCGCTGGGTCCCTCGTGAGCGAGATTCAGGCGGCGAGCGAAAAACGCCACTGGGTGAGGCTCACCCGCTACTGCAATCAGAGATGCCTGTTCTGCCTCGACCGCCACGCCCAGACCGGCGGCGCGCTGGACCTCGCCTTCATCCGCCGGGAGCTGGCGCGGGGCCGCAAGCGCGGCCTGCGCCGCGTCGTCCTGAGCGGGGGCGAGCCCACCGTCCATCCCGAGTTCGTCGCGATCGTGGGCATGGCGCGCGAGCTCGGCTACCGCCACATCCAGACGATCACCAACGGCCGGCGCATGTGCTACCCCGGCTTCCTCTCCGCGGCGGTCGCCGCCGGCCTCGACGAGGTCACCTTCTCCCTTCACGGCCACACGCCGGACCTCCACGACCGCCTGACGCGGGTCCCCGGCTCCTTCGTCCAGGCCGTGTCGGCCCTGCGCGCGGCGCTGCGGACGCGGGGCCTCATCGTGAGCGTGGACGTGGTCATCAACCGCCTGAACCTCCCCGTCCTGCGCGAGCATCTCGACTTCTGCGTCGGCCTCGGCGTGGGCGAGTTCGACCTGCTGGCCCTGGTGCCGTTCGGCGACGCCTGGGAGAACCGGGAGGAGCTGCGCTGCGACTTCTCCGACCCGGCCAGCCTCGCCCACCTGCACCGCGCGCTCGAGCTCAGCCGCCGCAAGGAGCTCCACATCTGGACCAACCGCCTGAAGCCCGAGTTCCTCGAGGGCTTCGAGGGCCTCATCCAGCCGCCCGACAAGATCCTCGACGAGCTCCGCGGCCGCCGGCGCATCTTCGCGCGCTATCTCAACAGCGGGCGTACCCCGGGCTGCAAGGGAGCCTCGTGCGAGCACTGCTTCCTGAAGGACTTCTGCCGCGACCTCGAGGCGCTCGAGGCGGACGGCAGCCTGCCGGCGCGGGGCGCGCCGCCGTGCCTGGGCGGCGGCGAGGCCCCCGCGCCCTTCCGCTTCGGCCGGAAGAAGGACGTCTTCGCGTTCGCCGAGTTCTACATCGCCTCCCGCTACTTCCTCAAGGGCTCGGCCTGCCGCGGCTGCGCGCGCGAGGCGGGCTGCGCCGGCCTCGGCGTGCGCGCGATCCGGGAGAAGGGCTTCTCCGCGATGCGGAGGATGAAGGCATGACGGCGCTCCTCTACTACGGCGTCTTCCTCGGCCTCGCCTCGGTGATCTCGATCGAGGACTGGCGGACGCGCAAGATCCGCAACCGGCTGATCGCCGCGGGCCTGCTCGCCTGCGCGGCCGGCCTCCTCCTCCTCCTCGTGAACAGCCTCCTCGGCGCCCGTCATCTGCGCTTCGGCCCGCTGGGGGAGTACTCCCTGCCTCTGAGCTTCTATCCCCGGATCGCGCTCCATTGCGTCCTCAGCCTCGCGGCCGGCGTCGGCTTCTGGCGCTGGGCGGTCTGGCCCGCCGGCGACGCGAAGTTCTTCGCGCTCGCGGCGCTGTTCGCGGCCCTCATCGACCCGAACCTTCCCGGCTTCCCGCTCCTCCTCTTCCTGATCCTGCTGATCAACATCTTCGTCCCGGCGGGGATCGTCTTCGCGCTCGAGACCGTCGTCAACCTCGTCCTGAGTATCCCGCGGCTGCGCGGGGTGGACTGGCCGAAGTGGCGCAAGGCCAAGCTCGAGATGGCCGGCATACGCGCCCGGGAGGTGTGGCCTCACCGCGGCGAATACCTGATCCTCGCGGCGAACCTCTTCGCCGTCTTCTTCGCGCTGCAGGCGGCGTCGACGCGCGTCGCTCCCCTCTTCCCCGAGCCGTGGGGGTCGCTGGCGGTCTTCGTCGTCATGCTGGCGTTCTGGAAGCCGCTGACCGCCGTCCTGAGGAACAGGAAGGTCGGCGCCGTCGCGTTCGCGGCCGTCGTCGCCGGCTCTTTGGCCGGGGCGTTCGTCCTGCGCATGGACGTCGGCGGCGTCCTCCTGGCCGCCGTCCGCATGCTGTTCAACTTCGGGATGCTCGTGTCCGTCGGCCGGTTCGCGTTCGCCTGGATCATCGAGCGGGACAGCCTGCGGGCGCTGCGTCCCGACGACCTCAAGTACGGCGACATCCTGTCCGACCAGACCTGGGCGCGCCTGACCGCGGAGAAGGAGCTCGCCGGCAGGATGGACGAGCGCTACGTGGACGGCATCACCGACGGCGACGCCGCGACGCTCAAGGCCTGGCTGGCGCGCCGGTCGGCGGCGGACTTCAACGTGTATCACACGATCCCGTTCGCGTTCTGGATCTTCCTGGGGACCTTGCTGACCCTGTCCTGCCGCGGCAGCGTCGTCGCGGCGGCCGCGCCCTATCTGGCCCAGGCGCAGGAGGCGCTGTGCGGACGCTGAACGCCGCGAAGGCCGGGAGGGAGACCTAGTGCAAAAGATCACGATCTTCGGGAAAGGCGGCATCGGAAAGTCCACCTTGTCGGGCAACCTCGCCGCGGTCTACGCGAAGAAGGGCCTGAAGGTGATCCTCGTCGGCTGCGACCCCAAGCACGACACGACGATCGCGCTGACGGACGGGCGTCCGATCCGCACGGTCGTCGAGCACTCCGCGTTCATGGACAGCGCCGGCGGCGATCTCTCTAAGATTTTGGTCAAAGGAAGGCTCGGCGTCGACTGCGTGGAGGCGGGCGGGCCCGAGCCGGGCATCGGCTGCGCCGGCCGCGGCATCGGACGCACGATCACCATCCTCGAGGAGGCCGGCGTCCTGCAGGAGGGCCGCTACGACGTCGCCATCTTCGACGTCCTCGGCGACGTCGTGTGCGGGGGCTTCGCGGCGCCGCTGCGCCAGGGCTTCGCCGACAAGGTCGTCATCGTGACCTCCGAGGAGCTGATGGCCCTGTACGCGGCCAACAACATCGCGCGCGCGATCCGGAACTACAGCGAGAACGGCGTCGCCTTGTGCGGACTGGTCGCCAACCTCCGCGACCCGGACGCCGACCGCGCCGCCGTGGAGCGCTTCGCCGCGTCCATCGGGACCGGCGTCCTCTCCTTCTTCACGCGCGAGTCGGCCGTGCGGGAGGCCGAGTTCAGGCGCACGACCTTGGTGGAGCACGCGCCGGACAGCGAGCTGGCGCGCAAGATCGGGGCGCTGGCCGACGGCCTGCTGCGCTTCGAGCGCCGGTCGGTGTCCGTGCCCGAGCCGCTCTCCGACGAGAGCTTCAACGAGCTGTCCCGCCGGGGGTTCGCCGGCGCGCAGCCCGAGGCTCCCGCCGCGGCGCCCGCGCCGCGCCCCGAGCCCCGGGCGCCCGCGCCGCCTCCGGCCCCGGCTCCCGGGCCGAAGCCGGACCTCGAGAAGGACATGGCCTGGCAGGCGAAGCTGTGGGAGGGGAACCCGGGGATGAACTCCCAGGTGTGGGGCGCGGAGGACCAGTGGCGACGCTTCTTCTGTGACTTTGAAACGCGGCGCAACGTGCGCATGTCGCTCGAGGGCGGCACGCCGCTCGTCAACGTCTGGCACCAGGACCTGGAGTGCTCCTACTCCACGCCGAACTACGAGGACCGCTCCCTGCCCGCGTTCTACAAGTTCCCCTGGCCGCGCATGGAGCGCGGCGACGAGGAGGGGCCCCGCGAGGACGAGCGCCCGAAGCGCGGTCGCCGGCGGAAGGACGAGGACCGGGACGACGGCAACTTCAGCAACATCATGACGAACATCAAGGACCTCGACGTCATCCACGGCGGCGGCAAGAAGCTCGACGAGGCCCTCGCGGAGGCGATCAAGAACGCGAAGGGCGGCGCCGAGGCCATCGTCGTCCACTCGACCTGCATCCCGACCGTCATCGGCGACGACGCGGAGGCCGTCGTCAAGCGCTGGCAGGCGCGCACGAAGGTCCCCATCGTCTACATGAACCACGCCGAGAGCAGCTGCCAGGAGCTCGACGTGTGCCTCTCCCTGTTCAAGAAGATGCAGCAGGGCGCCGCCTTCGCCAAGGTCCGCCGCGCCGCGCGCTCGGTGAACCTCGTCGGCTTCCCCTCGGGCCCGGGGCTCAAGGAGCTCGTCAGGCTTCTCGAGGAGACCGGCCTGTCGGTCAACGCCTGCGTGATGCCCTCGCTGAGCCTCGCCGTCGCCCGCCGCTACCTCGCCGCCGAGGCGCAGATCCTCTATCCGAACGCGGCCTACGCCGAGACCTACAAGGAGTACTTCGAGCCCATGCCGATCAAGACGTTCCGGCCCGACGCGCCGTACGGCTTCGAGGGCACGCGGAAGTGGCTCGAGGCCGTGGCCGGCGAGTTCGGCCTGAAGAGCAAGGTCAAGGCCGTCTACGCGAGGGCCGCGAAGGACCTGACGCCCGCGTGGACCGAGGGACGGCGCGAGGCGTCCTCCCAGGGCCTGGCCTTCGTCGTCGACGCCAACCACGTGCCGCGCCTGGCCGATCCCGGGCTGACGTGGGGCATCCCGGTGCTCCGCCTGCTGCGCGAGATGGGCTTCGGCGTGGAGATCCTGTGCTTCGGCCAGGAGCGCAGGCAGGCGGAGCATTTCACCTCGTTCCGCACTCCCGAGGAGCTCGCGACGCTGCTGGCGGAGGGGCCGTTCCAGGCCGTCTACTCCGAGTACGCCTACGACACCCGCCTGGCCCGGGCGGGCAAGGCGCAGTTCTCTCTCGAGGGCTTCGAGATGGGCCTCGGCGGCGCGGTGCGGACTTTGCAGGCGCTCAACACGCTGTGCCGCTGGCCGTTCCAGAGGCGCTACGCGAAATACATGGGGGACGCCTGATGGGACAGCGATTCAGCACGCCGATGAACTACCCGACCCTCATGGGGGTCTACCTCGCGGTCAACGCGCTGAAGGACGCGTACGTGCTGGTGGACGGACCGGACTGCGCGTTCTACAAGGCGCATTTCATCCACGGGCGGCACGATCTGAACTCGACCTTGCTGCGCATCAGCGGCCGGCACCGCGTCGCCTTCACCAACGTCTGCTCGCGCGGCGTCGTCAAGGAGCACGACGACATCATCGGCCGCGAGCTGCTGACCTTGGACGGCCTCGAGGAATCGGGCCTGGTGCTCGTCACGGCCCTGCCGATGTGCTCGATCACCGGCGTCGACTACGGGCGGGCGATCCGCCTGCGCGCGGGGAGCCTGACCAAGCCCGCCATCGACATCCCGCCCGAGTCCCTCGTCGGCGACTGGCTCGACGGCTACGACCAGACGCTCAACGCCCTGGCCAAGGGCATCGCGCTCGCGCCGGGCCGCCGCCGCCCGGGAACCGCCGCGGTCGTCGGCCACCTGATGGACCGCAACGAGAGCGACCAGGCCGCCAACGTCGCGGAGCTGACGCGGATGCTCGCGGGCCTGGGGCTGGAGACCGTCTCGGTGTGGCTGAGCGGGCAGGGCTGCTCGGAGCTGAGCCGCGTCGAGGAGGCGGACCTGATCGTCTCCCTGCCCTACGGACGGTCGGCCGCGCGGCGCCTGGCGCAGCGGACGGGCGCGCGGCTCGTGGAGACCGAGCTGCCGTTCGGCCTGCCCAAGACCGTCCGGTTCGCGCGCGACGTCGGCGCCGCCGCGGGCAAGGCGCGCGAGGCGGAGGCCTTCGTCGACGCGGAGCTGTCGCGGGCGGTCCCCCGGCTGAAGTGGATCATCCCGCAGTACTTCCTCGGCCGCCGCGCGGGCTTCATGGGCGACCCCCATCTGCTCGGGGGCTTCCGCGACATCGCCGACGACCTCGGCATGAAGCTCGAGGGCGCGATCGTCCGCGGCCGCCGCGCCCACGGGGCCGGCGCGGCGGACGCGGGCGTGCTGTACGAGCCCCCGTCCATGTCCGACGAGGTCAGGAAGTTCATGGACGCGCCGCTCGACCTGTTCGTCTCGACGTGGTGCGAGCACGAGTGGCCGCAGCTGAAGTTCCCGACGATGGAGTTCGGCTTCCCCAGCTACCGCAGCCACGCGCTGTCCGACCGGCCCTTCCTGGGCTTCAACGGCTTCCTATCCTTCGTGGAGCGGCTGGCCGACGAGATGACCCGCCCGAGGCGCGGCGAGCATGACTGAGTCTCCCTCGTGGGCGGCGTTCCTCGAGAGGGGAAAGCGCGAGGAAGGCCGGGGGCGCCTGGACGAGGCGGAGGCGGCCTATCGCCTCGCGCTCGACGCCAATCCGGGGTTCGACTCCCTGCACCGGGAGCTCGCCCGCTTCCTCGAGGGCTGCGGCCGCCTGGAGGAGTCCGCGGAGCATCTCGCGCGCGCGATGGCGCTGGGCTGGCCGCGGGCGGAGGGCGAGGCGGCCCTGTCCCGCCTGCGCGGCAAGCTCGAGGGCGGCGGGAACCCCAACCTCGTCTTGATCCACTCCTTCCTCGAGGGCCGGAGATACGCGGAGGCGGTCCGCGCGCTCAAGACGGCCGCCGCCGCCTCCCGCGAGGAGGGGGAGTCCTTCTGGCCCGACGTCTTCTCGGCGCTGCTCTGCGCGCGCCGGTACCGCCAGGCGTTCGGCCTCGGCGAGGAGATGCTGAGCCGGTCCGCGCGCCTGCCGTTCGCCAACGGCTTCCTGTGGCCTTGGTGGCACGGCGTCTCCTCCCGCGCCTCGGCCGGGAAGACGGCGTTCTGCGCCGCGGAGCTCGAGCGCGTGCGGCGGGCGGGGAGGGGCGGCGGCTTCGAGGTCTGGTTCGCGTACCTCCGGGGCGTGCTCCTGCTCGGCCTGGGCGAGAACGCGCCGGCCATGGCCGAGTACGCGCGGATCCGGCGCGCGCGCGACGCGCGCTACGCGATGATGCACCACGCCTTCGTCATGCAGCGCCTGATGGCGGGCGACCTCGAGTGGACGATCGCCGAGTGCCGCGCCCTCCTGCGGCACGCGCCGGACTACTGGTGGTTCCAGTGCCGCCTGGCCGAGGCGCACATGGCCGACGGCGACGTCCCCCGCGGCCTCGCGGAGTTCGGGCGCGCCGCCGCGGCCGCGTCGGACGTCCGGGCCCTTCGCGCGGTCACGACCTGGCACGGCGCGGCGCTCCTCTGGGCGGGGCGCTACCGCGCGGCCCTGAGGAAGCTCGACGAGGGCGCGGCCATCGGGACCCGGATCTGGGTCCACTGCTG
Organism: Elusimicrobiota bacterium; assembly: GCA_016182905.1. Lineage (NCBI taxonomy): Bacteria > Pseudomonadati > Elusimicrobiota > Elusimicrobiota bacterium. The sequence continues at coordinate 22,865 of JACPFR010000045.1, read as the reverse complement.
GCGCGGGGCCGCTTATCTGAAGCTGGGCGAGCGCCGCAAGGCCCTCGCGGACCTCGACGCGGCCGTCGCGACCGACCCTCAGGATCTCGAGGCGCACCTGTGGCGGGGCGAGGCGCTGCGGCTGATGGGGCGCACCGCCGAGGCGCTGCGCGCCCTCGACCGCGCGCTCGAGCTCGACCCGCGCTACGCGTGGGCCTACTTCAACCGCGCCCTCGCGCGGGACGACGCGGGCGACGCGGAGGGCATGGCCGCCGATTTCGCGCGGATCCCGCCGGAGCTCGCCTCCGCCCTGCGCGGGCCGAAGGCGGGCGCCCCGGGGCGCGCGGAGATGCGCGCCGTCCTCGAGAGGGGGCTGAGGCGCGCCAAGGGGATACGCCGCCCGGAGAGCTACCTGAACGCGATCTGGCTGGGGGCGCGTGGCTGAGAGCCCCTACGTCGAGGTCGAGTCCCACCTGACGGCCGGACGCGTCAAGGAGGCGGCGAGCGCCCTGAAGCGCATGGCGGCCGCCGGCGCGGCGCCCTGGGAGATCTTCCAGTGGATGGGGCGCATCGAGGAGAGGCGCGGCTGCCCGGGCCAGGCCGAGGGGTTCTACCGCAAGGCGATGAGGGAGGACGCGAGGGGCGCGCCCGAGCTCTACCGGCTCCTGGAGGAGGGCGGCCGCCTCGACGAGGCGCGCGAGGTCATGGCCGAGGCCGCGTCCCGGGCGCTCGCCGGCCCCGCCGCCGGGCTGTTCGCCCTCTTGGAGTTCTCCGATTTCCGCCGCGCGCTGGCGGAGAGGGCGGCCGCGGCCGGCGTCCTCGACCGCGTCGAGGAGGCGGCCCGGTCCGCGCTGTCCGGCGCGGCGCCGGCCCCCGGCGCCCGCTCGCTGCTCGTCGAGGTCCTGCTGACGCGGGGCCGCCGCGAGGACGCGGGCGCCGAGCTCGCGGCCTCCTTCCGCGCGGCCCGCAGGGACGACGAGAGCTCCCGCATCGACCTCCTCTTCCGCCTGCTCTCCGAGGGGCGGTACGACCCGGACCTGGAGCGGGCGGTGCTCGACGGCGTCGCCCGCGCCGGCCCCGGCGACAAGCTCGCCGTCGACTGGCCGCAGGTGTTCTCCGCGCTGATGTGCGCGCGGCGGCACGCGGCGGCCTTCCGCCTGGGGGAGGCCGTCCTCGACAAGTTCGGCCGGTTCGAGTCGCCGGGCCAGCTGATGTGGCCCTGGTGGCGCATGATCCGCCGCGCGGTGGCGGAGGACTCGTTCGTGTCGGAGGAGCTGCGCCTCATGGGCGAGGAGGAGCGCGGCGGCGAGTTCCCGGAGTGGTTCGCCTATTACCGCGCCATCCTCCTCTGCGCCCGCGCCCTCAACGCCGAGGCGATGCAGGTGTACGCGAAGCTGCGCTCGCTCGACTCCGGGCGCTACTCCTGGATGTGGCAGTCCTTCGTGCTCGTCAAGCTCGGCGCGCTCGACTTCGACGGCGCCATCGAGATCAGCCGCGACATCCTGAGCCGCGCGCCGTCGCATTGGTGGGTGCGCTGCCGGATGGCGGAGGCCTACATGGCGCGCGGCGACACGGCGACGGGGCTCGGCGAGTTCGACCTCGCGCTGGAGACCTGCGGCCCCGGCCTCGAGGGCGAGGTCCTGACGTGGCACGGCGAGGTCCTGCTGTGGCTCGGGGAGTACGAGCGGGCCCTCGAGAAGCTCGACGCGGCCGTCGCGCGCGGAGCGGAGACCTTCGTCTTCGGCTGGAGGGGGGCGGCCCTCCTGAAGCTGGGCCGCCTCGGCGAGGCGCTCGCCGACCTCGACCGCGCCGTCGCGCACGACCCGAAGGACTTCGAGGCCCTGGCCTGGCGGGCCGAGGCCTACCGGGTCATGGGCCGCCCCGCGGAGGCGATGCGCGACATCGAGGCCGTCGTCAAGCGCGGCCCGCGCAGCTTCTGGGCCCATTTCAACCGCGGACTGCTGCGCGACGCGCTCGGCGACGAGGCGGGCATGGCGGAGGACGTCTCCGTCGCGTCGCAGAAGATGCTCGATTTCCTGATGACGCGGCTCGGCATCCCGTTCACGCGCGAGGGCATGACGCGCGAGCAGATGAGGCGACTGATGGCGTCCGGTCTCGAGTGGGCCAAGGGGATACGGCGCTGGGAGAACTACGTCCAGCCGATCTGGATGAACCGACCGACATGAGAACGAACGAGCACGCCTTCTTCCTGATCCCGTGGCACATCGGGAACATGCGCGACATCACCGTCCACGCGGCGCAGGCCGCGCGCCGGATGCGCGTCTTCCTCGCCGAGGAGCCCGCTCTCACCAAGGCCCAGTTCGAGAAGGACCTCGGCATCGACTGCCGCGGCAAGGAGTTCCTCCCGATACCGGAGAAGGCGGACCCCGGGTACATGAAGAAGGTCCTGGCCCTCCTGGAGAAGGAGGACGTGGCCCTGATCTGCTCGGGGGGCATCCCCTGCTTCATCGACCCCGGCGCCTGGCTGGTCAAGAGCCTGCGCGCGCGCGAGGTCCCGATCACGGCGCTGGCGGGGGCCTCGATCCTCGCCACGATGCTCTCGCTGAGCGGGGTGGACTGGACCGGCGCGCACAACCGCGGGACCTTCCTCATCTATCTCTCCTCGGGGCCGAGGGGCGGCGCGGACTCCTCGCTCCTCGAGGCCGTCCGCCGCGAGGACGAGCCCGTGTTCGTCTTCCTCGGCCTGAGCCAGTTCAAGGAGTGCATGAAGGCCATGGAGCCGGCCGTCGGCGGGCGCGCCGTCACCGCCTTCTTCGACCTGACCAAGGTGCCGCGCTCGAAATTCCCGTACGCCGACCGCATGATCACCTTGGGCTGCCGCGAGTGGCTGACGGAGGCGGACCGGATCCCCTGGAAGGACATCTCCGACGTGGCTCTCATGGTCCACCCGCGCGAGGCGGCCGCATGACCGACGCGCGCCGCGTCGAGATCCATCTCGGCACGCTGTGCAACAACCTCTGCGCGTTCTGCATGAGCAGCATGAACCGCGACCATCACGAGCCGTGGGCCGGGCCGGACCGGGTCCGGGAGGAGCTGCGCCACTTCCGCGAGCAGGGCTGCCGCAGCGCGGGCTTCCTGGGCGGGGAACCGACCGTCTATCCGCACATCGTCGAGTCGCTCGCCTACGCGAAGTCGATCGGCTACGACCGGCTCGCGATCTGCACGAACGGCACGCGCCTCTCCGACCCCTCGTTCTGCGCCGACCTGGCGGCGGCGGGGCTCACGCGCGCGACCATCTCCGTCCACAGCCATCGTCCTGAGATCGAGGACGGCCTCATCACCGGCGTGCCCGGCAACCTCTCCCGCAAGATCGCGGGGATCCGCAACCTCCTCGCGCTGAAGGCCGAGGGCGCCATGCGCGACAACATCGCGCTGAACCCCGTCCTCTGCCGGCCGAACCTCGACGACATGGAGGAGTACGTCGCCTTCTTCGGGGCGCTGGGCCTCGACGACATCCGCTTCAACTACATCTGGCCGCAGGGCGAGGCGCGGGACGACCGGCGCTGGATCCCGTCCTTCAAGGAGGCTATGCCGAAGGTCGTCCGGATCATGCTGCTCAACGAGAAGCGCCCGCGCGGCCACCTGACCTTCGGCGGGATCCCGAAATGCGCGCTCCTTCTGGCCGGCGTGAAAGGCTCGCTGTTCGAGCATCTCTCCGCCAAGTACCTCGACGAGGCGGGCTTCGACCCCGACAACGACGTGAGCATGGCCACGAAGAGGGGCCCGATGCCCGACCGCTTCGTCTGGCAGGAGAAGAAGAAGGACACCCTCAAGGCCAAGGGCCCGGAGTGCGGCCGCTGCGCGCATCGCGACCGCTGCGAGGGCGTCTGGGGCAGCTACGGCGAGCTGTACGGCTTCGGGGAGCTGACGCCGCTGTGAACGCCCCCGAGGCCGTGCGCGCCGTGCTCGCCCGCCTCGGCTGGGTCCTGCGCCGCCGGGCGGAGGGGGGCGTGCTCCATTTCAGCGTCGGCCGGGCGGGCCAGAGCCGCGCCCTGTGCGGGTTCTCCGCCCCGGCCTCGGCGGCGAGAGCCCTGACCCCGGGGTCGCGCCTGCGCGCCGCGCCGGCGCGCGGCGTCCGCCTCCGGGCCGGCGAGAAGGACGGCCTCGTCGAGCTGCGGGCGGCGCTCGACCTGCTGGTGGAATCCCTCCGCCGCCGCGCGCCGCGGCCGGCGCGGGGCGCGGCTCTGGCCGAGGCCCATGAGGGGCAGGAGGGCCGCGACCTGCTCCTGCGGACCACGTTCGCCTGCAACCAGAGATGCCCGTTCTGCTTCGTGCCGCTGACGGGGCGCGGCGCCGACGCCGCGTCGATCGAGCGCGAGCTCGACGCGCTGGCGCGCCGCGCGGGCCCGCGGGGGGAGCTGACGATATCCGGCGGCGAGCCGGCCGCCGACCCGCGCCTGCCCCGGATCGTGGCCGCGGCGCGCGCGCGCGGCTTCCGCCGCTTCGTGCTGCAGACCAACGGCGTGTACCTGGACCGGCCCGGCCTGCTCGAGGAGCTGGTCCGCCTGGGCGTGAGGACCTATCTGTTCTCGTTCCACTCCCACGTGCCCGCCGCCTACGACGCGATCACCGGCAGCCGCGGTCAGCACGCCCGCGCCGCGGCCGGGCTCGGGCGCCTGCTGCGCGTCCCCGGCTTGAGCGTCACCGTCAACGTCGTCGTCAACGCGCGCAACTACCGCGACCTGCCCGGGCTCGTCGATTTCGTCGCCGCGCTGCGCGGCGGCCGGGGGCGCGGGCGGCCGGGCTTCTATTTCTCGATGATCAACGAGGCCGGCCATCAGAAGGCCCCCTCCTGGACGGTCGCGCTCGAGGAGGCCGCGCCCTTCCTGCGCCGGGCGCTCGCCCGCTGCCGCGCGGCGGGCCTGCCGGTCTCCCGCTCGGGAGGGGAGAGCTCCTTCCCGGCCTGCCTGACGGACCGGCCCGCGCGGCACGCGTCGCCGCGGCCGCTGCCCCAGGATCGCGTGCGCTACGCCGAGGCGTTCCCCGGGGAGGAGGGCGTCATCGGGCGCGCGAAGCGGCCGTCCTGCCGCGAGTGCCGCTACGACCGGCGCTGCGTCGGCGTCCCGGCCCCGTACGCGGGCCTCTACGGCCTGGGGGCGCTGCGCCCCGTGCGGGCGGCGGCGTGACGGGCCGCCGGGAGACGCTCGCCGCGGCGCTCCTTCTGGCCTGCGCCGCCGCCGCGCTCGCCGCGCGGGCCCGAGCGGTCGCGCAGGCTCCCCGCGACGAGTACTGCCGCGCGGAGTCCGACTTCCACGTCGAGCGCGGCGAGGCCCTCCTCCACGGCGTCCCCGTCCGCGGCGTCGCCCGGGCGATGCCGGCCTATTCCGCGCCGAACGCCTTCCTCTGCGGGCATATGACCGCCTCCGCGGCCGCGGCGGTCCGCTCCGCCGCCGTCGCGGCCGGAGCGGTCCTCGTCTTCGCCCTGGGCGCGACGCTGTACTCGGGCGTGAGCGGCGCGGCCGCCGCGCTCCTCTACGCCCTCATGCCCGCGCCCCATGCCGGCGGCGAGCGCTGGCTTTACGTCCCGGCCGTCCTGCTCGCGGCCTGCTTCCTCGCGCGCCGGGCGCAGGCGCCGTCCCGGGCGGCGACCCTCTGGACGGCGGCCGCGCTCGGGACCGGCTTCCTCATCCTGTCGCCGCTGTCCCTGTTCCCTCTCGCGCTGGCCCTCTACGAATGGGCGCGCGGCCGGAGGGAGGGCGTCTCGCGGCCGGGGGACGCGGCCGCGCTCGTCCTGGTCCCGTTCGTCTTCCTGATCCCGTGGATCGTCATGAACTGGAGGCTCGCCGGACGCCTGGTCGTCTTCGAGGACGGCCGCGCCGACGACAACGTCATCACGGGAGCGCTCGGCCTCGTGCGCACGATGGGGGTCGTGGATTCGCGGAAGCTCGCGGAGCTCTCCGCGGACCGCAGCGTCCTCGCGTGGGCGGCCGCCGAGATCCTGAGCCATCCGCTGCGCTTCCTGTCCTCGGCGGCCCAGCGCGCGGCTTACGCGGCGAGCCTGAAGCCGCTGCTGGTCCTCGCGGCCGCGGCCTCGGCCTGGCTCTGGCGCGGGCGCGACGACCGGCGGCAGGTCGCGCTGCTGGCGGCCTACTTCCTCGCGGTCCACTGCCTGATGCCGGTCGAGGCGAACTACTTCGTCCCCTGGTGGCCGCTGCTCGCGGTCCTGGCGTCGGGCCTGCTCGCCGCGCGCACGAGCCCGGCGTCCGCGCGCCTGACGGCGGCCGCCGCGGCGGCGGCGTTCGCCGTCCTCGCGCCGCTGCTGGGCGTCGCGGCCTGGGCGCAGGGGCTGGCGCTGGCGTACCCCGCGCGCGCGCGGGAGGAGCGGGCGCTCGAGCGCGAGATCGCGAGGCATCCGCGGGACGCCTGGCTCCTCTCCGAGCGCGGCCTGCGCCTTCTCCGCGACGGCCGCCCGGACCTGGCCGTCGGCGATCTGACCCGCGCCTTCGCGCTGGACCCGAGGCGGGACCGGGAGCTCGATCGCGCCTGGGCTCTGCTGGCCGGCGGAGGCCCGGCCGCGCGGATCCTGGAGGCTCCGGGGCCCCGGGGGTTCGCCGTGATGGCCGACCTTCGCGAGAGCGTCCTGCGGGCCGCCGTCCTCGCTCTGCGCGGCAGGGGCCCGGAGGCGGCCGCCGTCCTGGAGGCGGCCGGCCGGCGGGGCGACGCCGCTCCGGGCGTCGTCCTCGAGATCGTCGCGAGCTGGCCGGAGACGGGGCGCGCGGCGCTCATCGAGCGGCTCGCGGCGGTCCCCGGCTTCCTCTTCGCCGGAAAGGACCTGTCGCCGGAGGCCTGGCTGGACCTGGACGCGGCCGCGAAGAACGAAAACCAGAGGCGGACCGCCCTGCAGCTGCTGGCCTTCGCCGCGGAGTCGAGGGAGCCGGGCGAGGGGGCGGCCCTCGGGCCGGAGAAGACGCGCAGACTGGCCCTGGCCTACCGCGACGTCGGCCGTTATTCCCGGGCGACGGCGCTCGTGAAAGGGGCGGGACCCGGAGGGGTTTGGAAGGCCGATCTGCTCACGGACATCGCGGCGCTCGCGGCGCGCGCCGGGCGCGAAGCGGAGGCGCTCGAAGCCCTGGCGTACGTAGAGAGCCTGGACCCGGATCCGGAAAAGCTGAGGAACGTGGCTCTGGTCTACCGCGACATGGGCCGCTTTTCCCAGGCGACCGCCGTCTTGACGCGGGCGGGGCCGAGCGGCCCTCGGGAAGCCGACGTGCTCACGGACATGGCGGCGCGCGCGGCGCGCGCCGGGCGCAAGGCGGAGGCGCTCGACGCCCTGGCGCGCGCCGAGAGCCTGAACCTGGACCCGGAGAGGCTGAGGCGGCTGGCCGTCTCCTACCGGGACCTCGGCGGCTACGGACGTTCGCTCGCCGTCATGAAGCGGACGGACATGGCCGGGGAGAAGGACGTCCGGCTGCTCCTGGACAACGCCGCCCGGGCGGCGAAGCAGAGCCGCCGCGCGGAGGCGTTGGCGAACCTGACGTTCGCCGGGAGCCGGGCCCTGCCGCCGGAGGAGCTGCGCGGCCTCGCCCACGCCTATCGCGACGTCGGCGACTACGCGCGCGCGCTGGCCGTCCTGAAGCGCCTGGGCGCGCGGGGCTCGCGCGACGCCGACGGCTTGCTCGACCTGGCCGTCCGGGCGGCGAAGGGCGGCCGCCGCGAGACGGCCCGGGAGAGCCTGGCGTTCGCGGAGGGGACGGCGCTGGACGCGCGGCGCCTGCGGAGCCTGGCGCGGGCCTATCGCGAGTCGGGCGACTTCGAGGGCGCGGCGCGCGTCTCCCTGCGGCTGGGCGACGCCGCCGCCTCATGGCTGGACCGGGCGGAGGCCGCCTGCGCCGCGGGAGACCGGGCCGCGGCCGCGGCTCATTTGGCGCGCGTCCAGGGAGGGAGCCTCGGGGAGGGTGAGGCGCGCCGCCTGATCCTCCTCCGTCAGACGCTGGGGGACTACGACGGCGCGCTCGCGGCCGTCGGCCTCCGCGTGCGCGCCCGTCCCGGCGACGCGCGCTGGCGGAGCGACCGCGGGGTCCTGCACGCGCTGATGGGCCGGCGCGAGGAGGCGATCGCGGACTGGACCGCGGCGATCGCGCTCGACCCCGATTTCCTCGCGCCGTATCTCAGCCTGGGCTCGCTGTACGAGGCGTCGAACCGCCGGGGCGAGGCGACGGCGCTCTATCGCGCGGCCGTGTCGCGGCCCCGGGTCAAGGACGGCTCGGAGACCGCGCGGCGCGCCCTGACCGAGCGCTTGGCGACGCCGGGGGATTAGGGGACGACCTCCATGGCGACGACGTTGGACTCGGCGCGGAACGAGCCCTCGGGATCGTACACCGCCTTGAAGCGATAGGTCCCGAGCGAGACGAACGTCATCGTCGTCAGCATCGGCCGGAAGCGGTCGCCCGGTCCGGAGGCCCGCGTGAGCAGATACTCGCCCGGCTGCAGGTTCAACGAGAGCCCGGATCCCGTCGCGGCCGTCGCCGTGCTGAGCGCCGCGCCCCTCGGCGCGCACGGCACGTCGCGCTCCCGCCCGCCGGGCGGCGTCACCAGGAATTTGAAGCCGCCGCCGGCGCACAGGGAGCCGTCCTTGGTGAACGAGGGCGCGTCCTCCTCGATCGCGAGCGGCTCCAGGCCCGTGTTCTGCATCTCGAGACGGTAGGCGAAGCCGTCGCCTTTGCGGATCTGGGTCTTGTCGATCAGGAGCAGCATCGTCAGGGCGCGCCGCGCCTCCCCGGGCTTCCAATCCGGACCCGGCTGGCGCAGAAGCTCCCGGCGGTCCTTCTCCTCCGCGGTCGGGGGCGCGGCGGGCTCGTTGCGACAGGCGGCGAGACAGCACAGCAGGACGAGGGCGGCGCGGGAGAGGGGGGCGGTCATGCCCGGACGCACGCAACGAAGCGGCCCGGGCGTTTGGCCGTCTCGTTGCGTATGTCGACGGAGTTGAGCACGGACCAGAGCCAGATCGCCGCCCTTCTCGCCAAGACGCCTCCGTTCTCGGGCGCGTCCGAGGCGGATATCGCCGCCCTCGCGGCGGCCTGCTCCCTCCACCGCTTCGCGCCCAAGGCGGTCGTGTTCTCCGAAGGCGACCGCGCGACCGCGGGCTGGCTGATCCGCGAAGGCCGCGTCAAGATACTGATCTTCGCGGGCGGCACGCGCACCCTTCAGGCCGAGTCGCTCGGGCCCGGCGACCTGTTCGGGCTGTACTGCCGCCTCGGCAGCCGGGCGCCCTACACCTGCACCGCCGTGGCGGAGGGCGAGCTCGTCGCGGTGCGCATCCCCGACCGGGCCTTCGAGGCCCTGTCCCACCGCTCCCTGGCCGTCTCGCGCTGCACCGCGGAGCGCTGCTCCGAGCGCATCCGCGCGATCCGCAACCTCGTGCGCTTCGGGCGGGAGAGCGTCCACGAGCGCATCGTCTCGACCTTGCTCCGGATGCGGGAGCGCCACGGCGACGTGATCCCCGCCACGCGCCACGAGCTGGCGACCTGGGTGGGCGCCTCCCAGGAGACCGTGTTCCGCGGCCTGGCCGTCCTGCGCGCCAAGCGCATCCTCCGCACCGAGCGGGGGCGGATCCACATCCTCGACGCGAAGAAGCTGCTCCAGGCGAGAGAAGAGACCGAGGCGTGAGCCGGGCTGTGAACGCGTGGGAGGCGATCGTCGTGGGAGGCGGGCCCGCGGGCCTCGCCGCCGGCCTGCAGCTGTCCCGGGCCGGCCTGCGCACCGTCCTCCTCGAGCGCGGCGCTCTCGGCGGGCAGGCGCGCCGCCTGGGCCTCATCGAGAACGCGCCGGGCTGGCCGGGCGGCGTCTCCGGGCGCCGCCTCATGGCGGCCTTCCTCCGGCAGGCGCGGGAGTGGGGCCTGAAGACCGTGAAGGGCGAGCTGGCCGGCCTCAGTCCCGGACGCGGCGCCCAGCGGCTGCGCCTCTCCGACGGGCGCCGGCTCACGGCGCGCTCCGTCGTGCTGGCGACCGGCGCGCGCTTCAAGCCGCTCCCGGCCCCCGGCGCCAAGCGCCTGAGCGGACGCGGCGTCTTCCACGCGGCCTTCGACTCGGCCGGGCGCTGGCGCGGGCGCGACGTGGCCGTCGTCGGCGGCGGCGAGGCCGCGGTGCATCAGGCCGTGCACCTCGCCGCCTCGGCCCGCCGCGTCACGCTCGTCGCCCGCGGCCCGCTCAAGGCCCACCGCCTCCTGCTCTCGCGCCTGGCGGCCCTGACCAACGCCGAGGTCTTCCCCGGCCGCGTGGTCCGCGTCGAGGGCCGCGACCGCGTGGAGGCCCTCGTCCTGCGCGAGGGCCGCGAGGAGCCTGCCCGCCTGCCCGTGTCGGCCGTGTTCGTCCTGATAGGCGCGGAGGCCTCGCCGTGGGCGCGCTTGGACGGGCGCCCGGGCGTGTTCGTCGCCGGCGACGCGCGCGGCGCGGTCGAGCGGCAGGTCGCGGTGGCCGCGGGCGACGGCATGGCCGCCGCCGTGCGCGCGCTGCGCTGGCTCCGGGAGACCGAGTGAAGGTCCTCGAGACCCGCTCCGCGGGGCCGCTCGGCCGGCTCTACCTCGCGCGCCTGCCCGGCGAGCGCGGCCGCCTCATCGAGTTCGTCGACACCGTCGAGCCCGGCGTGCCCAAGGACGAGAAATGGGTGCTGATGCTCTCCACCCAGGTCGGCTGCGTGATCGGCTGCCGCATGTGCGACGGCGGGGCGATGGGCTGGCGCGGCAACCTCACCGCCGGCGAGATCGTCGCCCAGGTCCGCCGCGTGGTCAAGGACAACCCCGGCCTCGACGCCCGCCGCCACCCCAAGTTCAAGGTCCACTTCGCGCGCCTGGGCGAGCCGACCTTGAACCCGGCCACGCCCGAGGCCCTCGAGCGCCTGGCCCAGGAGTGGGGCGGCCCCGGGCTGACGGCCTCGATCTCGACGGTCGCCCCCGACGCGCCGACGGCGGCCGAGCGCCTGGAGGAGATGCGCGAGGTCAAGGACCGCCTCTACGGCGGCGGCCGCTTCCAGCTCCAGTTCTCCGCGCACTCCACCGACGAGGCCGTGCGACGGCGGGTCATGCGCGCCCGCCCCTGGAGCCTGGAGCGCGTGGCCGACTTCGGCCGGCGCTGGCGCCGCCCGGGAGACCGGAAGGTGACCTTGAACTTCGCCCTCGCCCCCGACCAGCCTCTCGACCCCGCCGTGGTCGCGAGGATATTCGACCCGGAGCACTTCCTCGTCAAGATCACGCCCGTCAACCCGACGCGCGCCTCCGAGGCCAGCGGCTCCGCGCGCCAGTGGCACGAGGCGCCGCCCGACGTCGCCGCGGCGGACGCCGGCCTGCGGGGGCGCGGCTTCTCGGTCATCCTCTCTCCCAGCACGCCCGAGGAAATCGACGCCGCCACCTCCTGCGGCCAGCTCTGGTCGAGCGCCCTGCGCGACGAGGCGCGCGCCGGCCTGCGCGCGGCGGCCCTGGAGAGCGAGTGCTACGTGGTCCCCGACACGATGGCGCGCAAGTCCCGGGCGTGGATGGGGGAACTGTCCCGCTTCAAGCCCCGCGGCGAGGCCCTGGCCGCGCATCGCTCGGGACTGCTCGTCGTGGACCTCATCGACTTCTTCGTCGACCGCAACTCCCCGGCGTACCTGCCCCAGTCCCGCGCCGCCGTGATCGGCGCCGCGCGCCTGCTGGCGGCCTTCCGCGCGGCCGGACGCCCGGTGTTCTTCGCCCGCCACGCCCACCGCGACCCGGCGAGCGACGGGAGCCTGATGACGAGCTGGTGGGCGAAGACCTGCCGCGACGGGGAGCCGGAGTCTTTGGTCACCTCGGCGCTCAAGCCCCTTCCGGGGGAGACGGTCCTGCGCAAGACCCGCTACAGCGCCTTCTCCAACCCGCGCCTGGCCCGCGAGCTGCGCGCGGCCGGGGTCCGGGACCTCGTCGTCTGCGGCCTGGCCACCAACCTGTGCGTCGAGTCGTCCGTTCGCGCCGCCTTCGACCTGGGCCTGCGCACCTTCGTGCCCGCGGACGCGACCGTCGCCCACGACGAGCAGCTCCACCTTGGTGCGCTGCGCAGCCTCGCGCAGGGCTTCTCGCGCGTGATGCTGACCGACGACATCGTCGCCGCGCTCCCCGCCGAGTAAACGTCCACCACAAAGACACTAAGGCACAAAGAACGGCTTAATGGTCAACGGCTACGAGGTCTTTTGCTTACCATCCGTTCTTTGTGTCTTAGTGTCTTTGTGGTTCGTCCGTTCCGTTGTTCTTTCCTGGAACAGCCATCGTCCATCGAGTGTTATCTTTTATCGATATGCGCCAGGGTGGAACAGTCTTCTGCGGCATGTCTGTTGCGTGCCTGCGTGCTCGCACATTTTCAGCATATCAGGAGAACCAAACCCCAATGACGACCAAGCTGGCGGAGACGCGGGAGCTGGTTTCGACTTTGCGGTCGGTCAACAAGCGCGACGGGTCGTGCGTCGAGTTCGACGCGGCCAAGATCCGCTCCGCCATCGCCCGGGCGGGCGCCGCCTCGGGGGAGTTCGGCGACGCCGACGCGGGGCCGCTGACCGACAAGGTGATCAAGGTCCTCTCCCGCCGCTCCGGCGCCGGCCCGCTGACCATCGAGAAGATCCAGGACGTCGTCGAGCACGTGCTGATCTCCGCCGACCACTTCAAGACGGCCCGCGCCTACATCGTCTACCGCGAGCAGCACCGCAAGATGCGCCGCGACCAGAAGACGGTCGTCGACGTGGAGTCCTCGATCAACGAGTACGTCAACCGCCTCGACTGGCGCATCAACGCCAACGCCAACCAGGGCTACTCGCTGGGCGGGCTGGTCCTGAACGTGTCGGGCAAGGTCGTCGCCAACTACTGGCTCAACCACGTGTACTCGCCCGAGATGGGGGAGGCGCACCGCGCCGGCGACATCCACATCCACGATCTCGACATGCTGGCCGGCTATTGCGCCGGCTGGTCGTTGAGGACTCTGCTTCAGGAAGGCCTCAACGGCGTTCCGGGCAAGGTCGAGGCCGGCCCGCCCAAGCACATGTCGAGCGCCGTCGGTCAGATCGTGAACTTCCTCGGCACCTTGCAGAACGAGTGGGCGGGCGCGCAGGCCTTCAGCTCCTTCGATACGTATATGGCTCCGTTCATCCGCAAGGACAAGCTCCCGTATAAAGAAGTGCGGCAGTGCATTCAAGAGCTGATCTACAACCTCAACGTCCCCTCCCGGTGGGGGACGCAGACCCCCTTCACGAATCTAACGTTCGACTGGGTCTGCCCCGAGGACCTGCGCGAGAAGCACCCGCTGATCGGCGGCGTGGAGCAGCCGTTCACCTACGGCGAGCTCCAGGCCGAGATGGACATGATCAACCGCGCCTACATCGAGGTCATGATCACCGGCGACTCGAAAGGCCGGGTCTTCACCTTCCCGATCCCGACCTACAACATCACCGCCGACTTCCCGTGGGAGAGCGAGAACGCGGACCGCCTCTTCGAGATGACGGCCAAGTACGGCCTGCCCTACTTCCAGAACTTCGTCAACTCCGAGCTCAAGCCCAACATGATCCGGTCGATGTGCTGCCGCTTGCAGCTCGACCTTCGAGAATTGCTCAAGCGCGGCAACGGCCTGTTCGGCTCGGCCGAGCAGACCGGCTCGCTCGGCGTGGTCACCATCAACTGCGCGCGCCTGGGGCACCTGCACGCGGGCGACGAGAAGGCGCTGCTCGGACGCCTCGATGAGCTCATCGACGTCGCCCGCAACAGCCTCGAGATCAAGCGCAAGGTCATCCAGCGCCTGATGGACGACGGCCTGTTCCCGTACACGCGCCGCTACCTCGGCACCATGAGGAATCACTTCTCGACGATCGGGGTCAACGGGATCAACGAGATGATCCGGAACTTCAGCGCCGACGCCTTCGACATCACCGCCGCCGAGGGCCACGCGCTGGCGGTGCGCTTCCTGGACCACCTGCGCACGCGCATGGTCGCCATCCAGGAGGAGACCGGCCACATGTACAACCTCGAGGCGACGCCCGCCGAGGGCACGACCTACCGCTTCGCCAAGGAGGACCGCAAGCGCTTCCCCGGCATACTCCAGGCCGGCACGGCCGACCGCCCCTACTACACCAACTCCTCGCAGCTGCCCGTCGGCTTCACCGACGACCCCTTCGAGGCCCTGGAGCGCCAGGACGAGCTGCAGCGCAAGTACACCGGCGGGACCGTCCTGCACCTGTACATGGGCGAGCGCGTCTCGAGCGGTCAGGCCTGCAAGACTTTGGTCAAGCGGGCGCTCGAGCGCTTCCGCCTGCCGTACATCACGATCACGCCCACGTTCTCGATCTGCCCCACTCACGGCTATCTGGACGGCGAGCATCCGTTCTGCCCGAAGTGCGACGTCGAACGCCTGGCTGAAAAGCAGAGGAGCGCGAAATGAACAAGAACCCGTCCCAGCCGGTCGCCCGTCTCGAAGACTCGGAGCGCCAGCCCTGCGAGGTGTGGACGCGCGTGATGGGCTATCACCGCCCGGTCGCGTCGTTCAACATCGGCAAGAAGGGGGAGCACTACGATCGCCGCTTCTTCAAGGAATGCGACCTACCCCGCGCTTCCTAAGGCCCCCGAACTCCGCATCGGCGGACTGACGCCGCTCAGCACGACGGACTATCCCGGCGCGCTGGCGGCGGTCCTTTTCCTCCAGGGCTGCCCCTGGCGCTGCGCCTATTGCCACAACCCGCACCTCATCCCGGCCGACGCCGCGCCGGAGCGCGAGTGGGGAGCGGCGCGCGCCTTCCTGCGCGGCCGCAAGGGGCTTCTCGACGCCGTCGTCTTCAGCGGAGGCGAGCCGACCTTGCAGGACGGCCTCGCGGCCGCGATGCGCGAGGTCAAGGCCATGGGCTTCAAGATCGGCCTTCACACCGGCGGCGCGTATCCGGAGAAGCTCGGCGCCGTCCTGCCGCTGGTCGACTGGGTGGGGTTCGACGTCAAGGCGCCGTTCGAGCGCTACGAGGCGGTCAACGGCGTTCCCGGCAGCGGCGGGAAGGCGTTGGAGAGCCTTCGCCTTATAGTGGAAAGCGGGGTCGATCTCGAGTGCCGGACGACGGTCCACGCCGCGCTGATCTCCGAGCATGAGCTCGTCGCGCTGTCCGGCTCCGTGTTCGCGCTGGGCGCGCGCAAGCACGTGCTCCAAGCCTTCCGTCCCGACGGCTGCCGCGACGCGGCGCTGCTCTCCTCTCACGACCCGGTCGCTCTTTCCCGCCTTCTTACGGCGGCGGCCGCCGCCTCTCCCCGGGTCGAGCTTCGCGGCGTATAACCAAACACGCTGTCGTCGACGACAGTGCCGCTGTGAACGGCGTGGATGAGTCCCGCGGCAGCCGCGCTCAACCTTAAGCGGAAAAAGACGGGTGTTCCATTTTTGACGGAAAACCATGGCCGGAGCGTTGCGGTAGAGTTCGTAGACATTAAAGACACAAAACGTCCATGAACACGGGATGCTTCAATCTGAACCGGGGAGGGGAGTACGCCATCGCGGCGCTCACCCGCCTCGCGCTGGAGTCCGGCGGCGTGCCGGGCAAGCCGATCCCGGTGCGCGTGCTGGCCGAGGCGCAGGCCATCCCGAAGAGCTTCCTGTCCAAGATCCTGGAGCTGTGCACGCGGCACGGGCTGATCACCTCGAAGAGCGGCGCCAACGGCGGCGTGGCGCTGGCCAAGCCGGCGGCGGAGATCTCCTTGCTCGACATCCTCGAGGCCTGCGAGGGGCCGTATCACCGCGCGGACTGCGTGTTCTACGGCGAGCGCAAGTGCGAGGGCACGGACTGCGTCGTGTTCTGCCCGCTGCGCGAGCGCGAGGAGGACGTCCGCGTCTCGCTGGCGCGCACCACCTTGGCGGAGATGGCCAAGAGCCTCGAGATCCATCCGCTCAATAACGGTCCTAAAAAGGAACAGACGCACGCGGCGCCGGACGCCGCGCGACACGCTCGAGGGGGACGGTAAGACATGGAAGCAGCGATCACGGCGGACGCCGACTGGCGAGAGGACGAGGGGGGCAAGGTCGGCCTCTGGCTGTTCATCCTGTCGGAGATACTCCTGTTCGGCGCCTTCCTGGCGTCCTACGTCGGCACGCGCCTGGGCAATCCCGAGTGCGCCCTCGGCGTCGTGGTCTGGCCCGAGGCGGGCCACCTGCCCGGCCTGGCTATGGCCGCGCTGAACACCGTCCTCCTGCTCACGAGCTCCTACACCATGGTCCGCGCCATCACGCGCGCCGAGCGCGCCGACCGCGCGGGGTACCGCGCGAACATGATCGCGACCATCGTCCTGGGCCTCGGGTTCCTCGTCGTGAAGTCCGCGGAGTACGCGCTCAAGGTCTCCCACGGCTACTATCCGGGCTCGGAGCTGGCCAAGGCGAGCCCGGGGCTGTCGATCTTCCTGTCGTACTACTACATGCTCACCATCCTCCACGGCCTGCACATCGTCGCCGGCCTGGTCTGGAACGGCGTCGCGCTGTTCGCCTCCGCCCGCGCCCCGATGCCCGCCGTCGCGCGCCGCGCGGAGTACGCCGGCCTGTACTGGCACTTCGTCGACGTGGTCTGGGTGTTCCTCTTCCCGCTGCTCTACCTCATCTGACAGGAGACCTCCATTGAACCAGGAAATCGCTCCCGCCGCGCTCGCCGGCGTCGAAAAGGACGCGGCGCATTCGGACGACGCCCTCGACCTCGGCGTCTATCTGGCCCTGCTGGCCCTGACCGTCGCGACGGTGGGCGCGGGGCACTTCACCCACGGCGGACGGATCATGACGGTCTCGCTGGCGCTGATCATCGCGGGCGCCAAGGCGAGCCTCATCGGCTTCTACTACATGGGCCTGCGCCGCGAGCGCGCGATGACGTACGTGATCCTCGGCATCGGCGCCGTCGCCGTGGGCATACTCGTCGTCGGGATACTGCCCGACCTGACCTTCGCCCGATTCTGATGCGCCGAGCCCTGATCGCCTGCGTCGTCCTGCTGTCCTGCGCCTGCGCGCGCAAGACCGGGCCGCTCGCCGTGCTGCCCGAGTTCACGATGACCTCGGTCGGCCCGGACTCCGCCGCGCCGTTCGGGCGCAAGGACCTGCTGGGCAAGGTGTGGATCGCCGACTTCGTATTCACCCGCTGCGCCGGGCCCTGCCCGATCCTCAGCGCGCGGCTGTCCAAGCTCGGCCGCGAGCTGCCGCCGTCGGTCGGGCTGCTGACGGTGGCAGTCGACTCCGAGGGGGACACCCCGGAGCGCCTGCGCCGCTACGCCCGGCGCTACGAGGCCGAGCCGGAGCGCTGGGTGTTCCTGCGCGGCTCGCCGTCCGAGACCTATCACCTGCTGTACGCGGGCTTCCGCCTGCCGCTGTCGGTCAACCCGTCCGCTCCCGAGGAGCAGCGCGCGACGCACAGCTCGCGCTTCGTGCTCATCGACCGGAGCGGCGCCATCCGAGGCTACTACGACGGGCTCAGCGATTCTGACAACGCCGCGATCGCGCGCGACGCGCGGCGGCTCCTGGAGGTCGGTTCTTGAAGAATAAATCCGCCGTCGCCGTCATCGCCGCGCTCAGCGCCCTCATCGCCGGGGCGCTCTACGTCCTCTTCACCCGCTTCCCGACGATGCCCCTGGCCGCGTCCGCGCAGGCGGCCCACGTGGACTCCGCCTGGTACGGGCTGCTCGTCGTCGAGGGAGTGATCTACGCCCTCGTGATGGGCTTCCTGCTCTACTGCGTCTTCGCCTTTCGGGCCGCGAAGCGGACCGAGCAGGGCGAGAAGTTCGACGGCAGCCGCGGCCGCTTCGTCGAGGTCGGCTGGATCGCGGCCAGCATCGCGCTGACGTTGTCTTTGGCCGCGCTCGGCGCGCACGAGCTGCGCGAGCTCATCAAGGACCCCTCGGCCGACATCGACATCGAGGTCCGCGCCTCGCAGTTCAGCTGGGAGTTCTACTACCCGCAGTACAAGACCTTCGGCGCCAAGCTGTTCATGGAGAAGGGCAAGCGCCACCGCCTGATCCTGACCTCGAAGGACGTCGTCCACGCGTTCTGGGTCCCCGAGTTCCGCATCAAGCAGGACGCCGTGCCCGGCAAGGCGATCCCGATGATCCTGACGCCGACCAAGACCGGGGAATATACGTTGCTCTGCAACCAGCTGTGCGGCCGCGACCATTACGACATGCTGGCCAGCGTCGAGGTCCTCGAGCACGAGGACTTCGAGAGCAGCATGAAGGCGGAATTCTAGTCCCATCGACCGGAGAACGAAATGACCGAATTTTTCTCAGCACTCGCCGCCGGCGCCGCCGTGTTCGTCGCCGGCTACCTGGGCCTGCGGGGCCCGCTGGGCCCGCAGGCCGCCTGCGTGCTCGGCTACCTGGCGTCCCTGCTCGTCTTCCTCGGCGTCGTCGGGGGCGCCAAGGCCATGCGCAGCTACGCCGAGGGCAAGGAGCCCGAGGAGAAGCACGGCGTCGCGCGCTACTTCTCCTTCGACGTCGACCACAAGGTGGTCGGCATCCAGTACACGGCCGCCGCCGTGATCATCTTCCTCGTCGGCGGCCTGCTCGCGCTGACGATGCGCCTCGAGCTCGCCCGGCACGGCCTGCAGTACCTGACCCCCGAGCAGTACGTGACCGTCATGTCCCTGCACGGCATCACGATGGTCGTCGTCGCCCTGATCGCCACGGCGGGCGGCCTCGGCAACTTCATAGTCCCGCTGCAGATCGGCGCCCGGGACATGGCCTTCCCGCGCCTGAACGCGCTCAGCTTCTGGCTCCTGCCGCCGGCGGTGATCCTCCTGCTCGCCTCGCCGCTGCTCGGCGGGCTCGACTTCGGCTGGACCGCCATCGCCCCGCTGTCCACGCAGGGCTCGACGATCGGCAAGCAGCTCTTCGTGCTGGCCTTCGTCACCGCCGGCTTCTCCTCGATCTTCGGCGGCGTCAACTTCGTCGCCACCGTGCTCACGATGCGCGCCCCGGGCATGGGCTGGAGGCGGGTGCCGATCTTCACCTGGTCGATCGTCGCGACCGCAATCATCCAGATCATGGGCACCTCGGTCGTCGCCGCGTCGCTGATCATGGTCACCTTCGACCGCGTCATGCACACGACGTTCTTCGCCTCGGACCTCGGGGGGAACGTGCTCCTGTACCAGCACCTGTTCTGGTACTACTCCCACCCGGCCGTGTACATCATGATCCTGCCCGCCTTCGGCGCGGTGCTGGAGATCCTGCCGGTGTACGCGCGCAAGCCGCTGTTCGCCTACAAGCTCGTCGCGGGCGCGCTGATGACGATCACGGCGCTGAGCTTCATCGTCTGGGCCCACCACATGTTCACGTCGGGCATGTGGATGCTCCTCAAGCTGCCGTTCATGATCAATACCGAATTGATCTCGATCCCGACCGGCGTCGTCTTCCTGTCCGTGATGGGCACGCTGTGGAAGTCGAAACTCCGCCTCGACTCCCCGGCGCTGTGGGCGCTGGCGATGGTCGCCAACTTCCTGATCGGCGGCCTGACCGGCATCCCGCTGGCCGACGCCCCGACCGACCTGCACCTGCACGACACCTGGTTCATCGTCGCCCACTTCCACTTCACGATCATGGGCGGCGCCGTGTTCGGCTTCTTCGCGGGTTTTCATCACTGGTTCCCGAAGATGACGGGCAGGCGCCTGAACGAGACCTTGGCCAAGGTCCAGTGCGGACTGATGTTCGTCGGCTTCAACGCCGTCTTCATCCCGTTGTTCTGGCTCGGCAACCACGGCATGCGCCGCCACGTCGCGGACTTCCCGGCGTGGATGGACCCGGTGCAGACCTTCGCCAGCCTGGCCGCCCTGGTCGTCGGCTCGTCGGTGCTCGTGTTCTCCTACAACGTCCTCGCCTCGCTGCGCGGCGGCGAGCAGGCGGGGGAGAACCCGTGGGAGGCGCTGACCCTCGAGTGGAAGGCGGCCTCGCCGCCCCCGCACGGCAACTTCAAGACCCCGCCCAAGGCTGAGAGCGACCCCTACGACTACGGGGTCAGGGCCTGATGAAGGCGTACCTGGAGCTGGCCAAGCCGCGCATCACCGCGCTCGTGGCGCTGTGCGCCGCGGCGGGCTTCGCGCTGGCCTCCCGGGGCCCTCTCGACGGGGCGCGCCTGCTGTGGACCGTGATCGGGGTGGCGCTGGCTTCGGCCTCGACGGGGTGCCTCAACCAGGTCCTCGAGGCGGACCTCGACGCGAGGATGAAGCGGACCGCGCGCCGCCCGATCCCGACGGGCCGCGTCACGCCCGCGGCGGCGCACGCTCTCGGCCTGCTGTGGGGCGCGGCGGGGCTCGGGCTCCTGTACTGGAAGGTCGGCGGGACCGCGTGCGCGCTGACCGCGTTCACCTTGGCCAGCTACCTGCTCGTCTACACCCCGATGAAGCGCTTCTCGCCGCTCTCGACCTGGGTCGGCGCGGTCCCCGGGGCGCTGCCGCCGGTGATCGGCTGGACCGCGGCGGGCGGAGCCCTCGACGCCTCGGCGGCGGTCCTGTTCGGGATCCAGTTCCTGTGGCAAATGCCTCACTTCCTGGCCCTGGCTTGGCTGTACCGCGAGGACTACGCCCTCGGCGGCTACCGCGTGAGCTCCGTGACCGATCCCTCGGGCGCCGAGCTGGCCTGGCAGATGGCGGCGACCGCGGGCCTCCTCCTCGTCGTGTCGGTCCTTCCCTTCGGCCTCGGCCTGGCCGGCGGGGCCTACCTGTTCACGGCGCTCTCCCTCGGCGGCGTGTTCCTCGTCCTGTCCTTGTCCGCCGCCCGCGAGCTGACCCAGGCTTCGGCGCGGCGCGTCTTCCTCGCGTCGCTCGCCTACCTGCCGTTCGTGCTCGCCGCCCTCGTCGCCGACCGGCGCTAGGCCGTATCGTTGCGCCGGAACGCATGTGAGGACTGGGGGCCATATGATCCGATTCCCTCCGAAGCGGATTCTCGTCGCGTACGATCTCACCGACGTCTCCCGGACGGCGTGGCGGCACGCCTCCGCGCTGGCGGAGGCCTGCGGCGCCTCCCTGGAAGCCGTCTACGTCGAGCCCTGGCAGGCCGGCGTCGACCTGATGCCTCCTCCCGTCCTCACCCCGGCCGGCGCGCGGGAGATGCGCGCCCAGATCCGCGCGGAGATCGGGGAGGGAGTCAAGATCTCGGTCCTCCACGGCGACCCGGCCCTGCGCATCGTGGAGCTGGCCAAGCTCGGCCATCCGGACATGATCGTGGTCGGCACGCACGGGCGCAAGGGCCTGCGGCGGGTGATGCTGGGCTCGACCGCCGAGGCCGTGATCCGCACCTCGCCCGTCCCCGTGCTCGCGGCGCGGGGGAAGGTCCGGCCCATCCGCTCGATCCTCGCGCCCGTGAACTTCACGCCGTATTCGGAATACGGCCTGCAGTACGCCGCGGCCGCGGCCGCGTCGCTCGCGGCCGGGCTGAAGGTCCTGCACGTGACCGACGACCCGATCTGGAGCGGCAACGTCGGGTTCCGGCTGTCGCGGCTCGTCGACCGCCTGCCCGCGGAGGTCCGCAAGGCCTGCCGCCCGGAAACGGCGTCCGCCGTCGGCCCCGCCGTGAAGGGCATCCTGAAGGCCAAGCGCGGGCAGGATTGGGTCATCCTCGTCGCGCACGGGAAATCCCTCATCAAGGACGCGTTCTTCGGTACGACCTTGGAGCAGGTCCTCCGCAGGTCCTCGATCCCGGTGCTGTCGGTCCCCGTCCCGGGGCGGATGCTCCACGCCCTGCGCGTCGCCGAAGGCGCGCGGCCGGAGAAGTCCTCGAAGCCGGGATAGCGTCTTCGCCGGAAGGAGGGGTTATGGACATCATCGAGGTCTTTCTCGATAATCACCGGCAGCTTCGCCAGGAGCTCACGGCGCTCCAGGCGCGTTTCCAGCGTCCGCATGGAGTCGGCTGGGACGACTGCGTCTCGCTCGACTGCAAGCGTCTCTTGAAGGACATCGAGGCGTTCTTCGCGTCCTTCCGGGATCATGAGGCGGCGGAGGACGAGTTCCTGAGGGAGGTCGCCCCCTTGGTCAAGCTCGACGCGCCGACGCGCGACGCCTTCGCGGGCGGCCGGCGGGCGGTCGCCGAGATCATGAAGCTGTTCAGCGTCGTCGCCTTCACTTTCGACGGCGAGCACGCGCATCGCGTGCGCGAGCTCCTCCCCCGCATGAGCGCGGAGGTGGACGCTCATCTGACGTTCGAGGAGAAGACGCTCTTCCCGCTGATGCGGGAGCGCCTGCCGGCGGCCCTGCTGCAGGAGTTCGGGGAGCACGCCCTGCACGGGCACTCGGCGCGCTGAACTACCTGCGCGCCAGGCAGATTCCTCCGCAGGTCACGCAGGGCTTCGCGCCGCGCCGCCGCGCCTCGGCGACGTCCACCGTCACGCAGTCGGTGCCGCAGTTGCGGACCAGGTCGCAGGCGAGACAGTGATAGATCAAGGTCCTGATGTTGAGGACCACGGGGTTGTCGATCGCCGCCGCGGTCGTCGCGGGCCCTTCGGGCGGCCCGGCCGGCTTGCGCGCCAGGGCCGTCACCAGCAGGAGCAGCATCAGCACGGCCGCGAACATCTCCACCGTCCTGCGCAGGCCCGCGGTCCCGGTCATAAGGCCTCCTTGCGTCCTGCTCTCGGGGCGCAACGAACGGGCCAAGGTCTGTTCGTTGCGGCGGGAGAGGGGGATGGATCCCTTCCGCGACGTCGAACGGGCGCGCGGGTGGCTTCGCCGAAGCCCCCCGTCGGCCCGCACGGTGCACGAGGCTCGCAAGAGCCTGCGGCGGGCGCGCGCCGTGCTGAGGCTCGGGCGGGGCACCGCGGTCGCGGCGGAGTGCGCCCGCGCCGGCTCCGCCTGCCGCCGCGCCGCGCGGGCCCTGGCCCCGCTGCGCGACGCGCGCGTCTTCGCCGACACGCTGGAGCGCCTGGTCTCCCGGCGCGGCGCCGACCTGCCGCCGGAGGCG